>DAIDBG010000257.1 GCA_027310225.1 bacterium
GCCGCCACATCCTGCTGCCGCAGATCGGCATCGAGGGGCAGGAGCGCCTGCTTGCCGCCCACGCGCTGGTGATCGGGGCGGGCGGGCTGGGCTCGCCGGTCGCGCTGTATCTCGCATCGGCCGGCGTAGGCAGGATCACGCTCTGCGACAGCGACGACGTTGATCTCACTAACCTGCAGCGGCAGATCGTCCACCGCACCGATTCGGTCGGCAGGAAGAAGGTCGAATCGGCGCGCGCCACGCTCGCCGGGATCAACCCCGGTGTCGAGGTGACGGCGCTCGCGGAACGGGTGGACGAGAAGCGGATCGAGGCGCTCGCGGCACGCGCCGACATCGTGCTCGACGGCAGCGACAATTTCGGCACCCGGCACGCCGTGAACCGCGCGTGCGTGCGACTGAAGAGGCCGCTGGTGTCGGGGGCGGCGGTGCGCTTCGACGGCCAGGTCGCCGTGTTCGACCTGCGCCGCGCGGATTCCCCGTGCTATGCGTGCCTGTTCCCGGAGCAAGGCAAAAGCGAGGACGTGCGTTGCGCGGTGATGGGGGTGTTCGCCCCGCTCACGGGCATCGTGGGCTCGATCCAGGCCGCGGAAGCGCTGAAGCTCATCGCCGGCGTTGGCGAGACGCTCACGGGGCGGCTCCTGCTGCTCGACGCGCTCGCCATGCAGGTGCGCACCATCAAGCTCCGGAAAGACCCGTCCTGTCCCGTGTGCAAGGTTTGACGTTCAGGGTTCCGAGTTCCGGGTTCCGGGTTCCGGGTTCCGAGTTCAGAGTTCCGGGTCGAACCTTGAACTCTGAACTCTGAACTTTGAACTTTGAACCTTGAACCCGAAACCAGGTTACGACGTCATATCGAGCGAGGGCGTATCGGCTGCGGAGGGGCCGGCGCCGCCGGCGCCGCGGGGGTCAGCGGCTGCCCGCTGAGCAGCGCCTCCAGTTCTTTCGCGACCTGCTCCAGGTCCGGTCCGTTCCGTCCCAGCATCTGCAGCAGCAGCCGGCAGGGTAATTCCGCCAGCGTCTCGGCGCGGTTGCTGCGGATACGCGACGCGGTTTCGAGCATCGGGCGGAAATGCGTGGACTTGAACCCCGCCTTCGAGTTCTCCATGGCGTCTATGATCGCCTGCTGGGCGCGCGCGATGCCGAGCAGGATTCCCGCAAGCTGCTGTGTGGTCAGGTCCGCCATGATTCAACCTCCCAGATTGAGTGTCCCGCGTCCGGCCCGTTCAGGCGATGACGCCTTCCATGAGATGGCGCCACTGCTTCGCCCATAGCTCCGCCGGGTCGCGCTTGAACCCGCTCTTCGCAAACTGGTGCCAGCGCCCGGTGACGAAACTCAGCAGCAGGTTGGCCTCCGCAGCCACGTCGGTCTCCGCCGCGATCTCATTCTGCGTGACGCCGAAGCGCAGCGCCTGCCTGAGCGCCGCTTCCAGGCGGTCGTGCAGCTGATTGATGCGCGCCTGCAGCCGCTTGTCCTCGTTGACGAGCGCATCGCCGATCAGCACGCGCGTCATGCCGCGGTTCTTCTGCGCGAAGCCGAGCAGCACGCCCATGATCGCCTCCAGCTGGCGCACGCCGCTCTTCTCTTCGCTCGTGATCTTGTTGATGAGCGCGAACAGCGTCTGCTCGATGAACTCGATCAGTCCGTCGAACATCTGGGCCTTGCCCTTGAAATGCCGGTAGAGCGCGGCCTCGGAAACGCTGAGCCGGGCGGCGAGTGCCGCGGTGGTGACCTTCTCGCCCGAGGGATTCTCGAGCATCTGCGCCAGGGTCTGGAGTATCTGGTCCTTGCGCTCGCCCGTCCTGCCCGCCATTTCCCCACCTCTCGCGCTATTGTAGATACGCCAGCATACGGGGCAACTGCATGAGGTTCGCCACTTTCACGTCAACGCACGCCGGCGCTCCGGCGGTGGCGGTCACCCACACCGTCTTCATGCCGAGCCGGCCCGCGGTACGCAGATTATCCAGCGAATCCTCCACCATGATACAGCGTTGCGGCCTGAGGTGGTTGACGCGGCACAGGCGCAGGAAGCCGTAGCTGTCGGGCTTGGGGCGATAGCGCGTGTGCTCGATGGAAAAGACGTCGTCGAACAGATCCGCGATCCCCAGGGTCCTCAGCACCGCGCGGGAATAGTGCACGGGCGAGTTGGAAAACACGAATTTCCTTCCCGGCAGCCGCGCGAGCGTCGCGCGCAGCCGCGGCTCACGCACCAGCATCCGCTCGAGCTCCGGAAATTGGTGGGTGTGCCACAGAAAATGCCGCGGATCGGCAGCGTGGTGGCGCATCAGCCCCAGCAGCGTCGCGCCGTAGCGCTTCCAGTAGCGGCGCCTCAGCTCGGTTGCCGCGCCCTCCTCCAGGCCGAGGTGCGCCCGCAGATACGCGTTCATCGCGCGGTTGATGTGCGGAAAAATGTGGGGGCGCGCGTCGTGCAGGGTATTGTCCAGGTCGAAAATCCAGGCGCGCCGCCACATACGTGTGTTCCGGGTTCAGAGTTCCGGGTTCCGGGTTCCGGGTTCCGGGTTCCGGGTTCCGGGTTCCGATTTGAACTTTGAACCTTGAACCCGGCGCTGAGCGCCGTCGCGCGGCGCTCAGCGCCGCCGGATCAGCGTGCCCACGCCTTCGTCGGTGAGGACCTCGAGCAGCAGCGCGTGCTCGACGCGCCCGTCTATGATGTGGCAGGTGTTGACGCCGTTCCTGACCGCGTCGAGCGCCGAGCTGATCTTGGGCAGCATGCCGCCGGAGAGGGTGCCGTCGGCGAACAGCTCGTCCACCTTGCGCGCGGTGAGCCCGGTCAGCAGATTGCCGTTCTTGTCGAGCACGCCCGGCGTGTTGGTGAGCACGATCAGCTTTTCCGCCCTCAGGATCTCGGCCACCTTGCCCGCGACGAGGTCGGCGTTGATGTTGTAGGTCTCGCCCTTCTTGCCGACGCCGAGCGGCGCGATCACCGGGATGAAATCATGGGTGTGCAGCCGGTGCACGATTTCCGGGTCTATGCTTTCAACCTCGCCGACCTGCCCGATGTCAATGAGCTCGTCGGAATCGCCGGCGCCGCGCACCAGCATCTTTCTTGCGCGGATCAGCCCGCCGTCCTTGCCGGTCAAGCCCACGGCGCGCCCGCCGTGCTGGTTGATGAGGTTCACGATCTCCTTGTTGACCTGGCCGCCGAGCACCATCTCCACCACGTCCATGGTCGCCGCGTCCGTCACCCGCATGCCCTGGATGAACTCGCCCTTCTTGCCGAGCTGCTTCAGCAGCTCGTCAATCTGCGGGCCGCCGCCGTGCACCACCACGGGGTTCATGCCGACGAGCTTCAGCAGCACCACGTCGTGCGCGAAGCTCTTCTTGAGCCGGTCCTCGGTCATGGCGTTGCCGCCGTACTTGATGACGATGGTCTTGCCGTGAAAGCGGCGGATGTACGGCAGCGCCTCCGCGAGGATTTTCGCGCGGTCAGCTGCAGGGGTTCCGGTCAAGGCCATGAGCGATCGGGCTGTGCATGAGCCGGCGGCTATTCTACGGTAAAAAAAACGGCAGGTCTCTCGACCCGCCGCTCTTTCATTCCGGTCCCGCGCGTTGAACGGCGGATCCTGTTCCGTCCGTTCGAACGCACGGAGTCAAACCGGCGGCGACCGCCGTCCGGATTTGACACTTATTGTATGGCGACGCGCTTCGCCTGCACCGCGGCCTTCTTCGGCAGCGTGAGCTCAAGCACCCCATCGGCGTACCTGGCGTTCGCGCCGCCTTCGTCCACCGCCTGGCCGAGCGTGAAAGCGCGATAGAGCTTGCCGTAATAGCGCTCGGAGCGCAGCGCGCGCTCGCCGTCCTTCACCTCCTTCTCGTTCTTCGCTTCGGCGCTGATGGCGACCGTATCGCCGTCAATGGTGACGTTGATGTCCTCTTTCTTCACGCCGGGAAGCTCGGCACGCAGCCGGTAGGCGTTGTCGTTCTCCGACACGTCCACCCGGAACTGCGCTGCCGTGATCGGGGCCTCGAAGTTCACCGGGCGCACGAAGAAACCCCGGAACAGCTCATCGAACGCGTCATCGAGCGGATTGAAGCGGGTAATGTTCGGCATGGCCAATCTCCTTTGATCAATAGGGCGCAATGCGCCAACATCGTCGAATATGGGCACCGCCGGCCGCATTTCAAGGCCGCCCGCCCGGCACAGCGGCTTGAGTTCCGCTATGCCGTTGAATCGGCGATTTTTCCGGCCCGGCCGGCGGGACTCGCGGGCGGCGGCGCCCCGGACAACACGAAACGAGGCCGGGGCGGCTGATGAAACGCGTCCCGTTTCCAGCTCCCCGTCCGCGGAAAACGCGCGTGGGTCCGGTCCGGGCCTCGCGAAGCGGGCGCATTTGCTATAATTTTCGCTTTCGTTTTCCGCGGCCATCATGCGTTCGTTCCAGCTTCTCGCGCTCCTCTCCTCCGTTCCGCTTCTCTTCGCTTCGCAGGTTCCCGCCCAGCCGTCCGCGCCGCCGATTCCTCCCGCGCCGGCCATCGCCGCCGGGGCCTACCTGCTGCTCGATTTCAACAGCGGGCAACCGCTCGCCAGCAACAACCTGGATCAGCGCGTCGAGCCGGCATCGCTCACCAAGCTGATGACGGCGTACCTCACTTTCAGCGCGCTCAGGCAGAAGATGATCCGGCCCGACCAGGCGGTCCCGGTTTCGGTGCTGGCGTGGCGCGCCGAGGGCTCGCGCATGTTCATCGAGCCGAACAAGCCGGTCACGGTGGCCGAGCTGTTGCGCGGCATGATCATCCAGTCGGGAAACGACGCCAGCATCGCGCTCGCGGAGGCGGTCGCCGGCAGCGAGGAAGTGTTTGCGCAGATGATGAACCGCGAGGCGCAGCGGCTCGGCATGAAGAACACCAATTTCGTGAACGCCACCGGCCTGCCGCAGCCACAGCACTATTCGACGGCGTACGATCTGGCGCTGGTCGCTGCGGCCATCATCCGTGATTTTCCGGAATATTACCCGCTCTACTCGCAGAAGGAGTTCCGCTACAACACCATCTCGCAATCCAACCGCAACCGCCTGTTGTGGACCGACCCCACGGTGGACGGCATGAAAACCGGCTACACCGAGAACGCCGGCTACAACCTGATCACCTCGGCGAAACGCGGCGAACGGCGCCTCATTTCGGTCGTGCTCGGGGCGGCGAGCGAATCGGCGCGCGCGGCCGAGAGTCAGAAGCTGCTCAATTACGGCTTCCAGTTCTACGACGGCGTGCGCCTCTACGCGAAAAGCCAGCCGGTGGCCACGCTGCAGGTATTCAAGGGCGCGGCCAGTGCCGTCAAGGCCGGGTTTCTGAGCGACCTCTACCTGACGCTGCCCAAGGGCCAGGGCGAGAAGCTCAAGGCCACGATCGAGAGCCTGCAGCCGCTGCTCGCGCCGATCAGCGTCGGGCAGCGGATCGGTACGATGAAACTTTCGCTCGACGGCAAGCCCTTCCGCGAGGTTCCGGTGGTGGCGCTCGAGAACGTGCCGCTCGCCGGCCTCTTCGGGCGCGGGTGGGACGCGCTGCGCCTGCTGTTCCGATAATGCCGTTTCGCCATCGGGTGTAAACTTGATCCGGCGGTTCACTATCCCGATCCCGCGAGAAAGCCGATGAGCGAAACGGCATACCTCAACGGAGAATTCCTGCCGCTTGATCAAGCACGTGTCTCGGTGCTCGATCGGGGCTTCATCTTCGGCGACGGCGTCTATGAGGTGATCCCGGTCTATTCGCGGCGCCCGTTCCGCCTGCCGGAGCACCTGCGCCGCCTGCAGCACAGCCTCGACGCCATCCGGCTCGCCAATCCCTTGCCGGCCGCGGACTGGGCCCGGCTCGTTCAGGACCTGATCGCGCGGCACGGGGGCGACGATCTGTCCATCTACCTGCAAATCACGCGCGGCGCGGCGAAGCGCGATCACGCGTTTCCCGGGGACGCGAAGCCGACCGTGTTCATGATGGCGAGCCCGCTCGCGACCCCGGACCGCGAGAAGATCGAGCACGGCGCCGCGGCGGTGAGCGTCGCCGACTTCCGCTGGCTGCGCTGCGACATCAAGTCGGTATCGCTGCTCGCCAACTGCCTGCTGCGGCAGCGCGCGGTTGACGCCGGCGCGGACGAGGCCGTCCTGTTCCGCGACGGCTATCTCACCGAAGGCTCGTCGTCCAACATCTTCGTCGTGCGCGACGGCAAGCTGCTCGCCCCGCCCAAGGACCACCTCATGCTTCCCGGCATTACCTACGACGTAGTGCTCGAGCTCGCGGCGGCAAAGGGCGTCGCCGTGGAGGTGCGCGAAATCTCCGAGGACGAGGTGCGGGGCGCCGGCGAGCTCTGGCTCTCATCCTCCACCAAGGAGGTGCTCGCCATCACCACGCTCGACGGCAGGCCGGTCGGCGACGGCAGGCCGGGCGCCGTGTTCAGGCTCATCCATCAGGCTTTCCAGGACTTCAAGCGCAGGGTGATGCGGCAGGCGGCTTGAACGCAGGACAACCGCGGATGATCGAGCTCGCGCTACTCGAGTATCCCTGCGACTTCCCGATCAAGATCATGGGCCGGACCCGGCCCGGCTTCGCGCAGGCGGTGCTCGAGGTCGTGCGGCGCCATGCGCCCGATTTCGACGGCGCGACGATGGAAATGAAGACGAGCAGGCGCGGCAAATACCTGAGCGTCACCTGCGTCATCCGCGCCACCTCGCGCGAGCAGCTCGACGGCCTCTACCGGGAGCTGTGCGACCATCCGATGGTGGTGATGGTGCTCTGAAAAACAGGTGAACCGCGGGAGGCGGGCGGACTCGCGACGCTGTGCGGTGAATCGCCCGGGGCCGGCCGCCGCCAACGATGGCGGTTCACTTGTTTTTTTTCTTCTTCGGCCTTCTCGGACGCGTCTTGCCGTGGCTGCCCCGGAACAGTTTGCCGCGGCGCGTGCGCAGGTCACCTTTGCCCATTGTGCTGCTCCTCGCTCGGTTCAGGACCGGCGCAATTGTACCCGTACGGGCAACGGAAGGAATGGTGGATCACTTCGCCGGCGCTGCCCGCTTGCCGGATTTTCCTCCGGTCGCGCCCGCGGCACCGTCCCCGACCTCCACCAGCCTGCGGTTCTGGAAACGATAGCGCAGCAAATCCGCGACGCCTTCCTGCGCCGCCGCGGGCGCGACCGCGGCCAGCAGGGCCGCCTGGAAGAGGATGGAACCGCGCATCTGCGCTACTTGCGCTTCCGGATCGTCTCGAACTCGGCGGCGTACGCCTTCCCGAAGTCCGCCTCGGGGCTTGCGAGAAAGACCGGCCATCTCCGGCATTGCTGCTCGAGCTCACCGGCGCCCAGCGAGAGCAAAGTATCGCGGTACTCCTGTCGTTCCTGGAGTATGGAGCCCTCGTATTTCCCGATGTTCTTCGCGTAGTCCTTCTCGTCCTTCGAGGCGAGACAGATCAGCGCGACGACGCGCCTTTGCAGGTCCCCGATCAGCGCGCCGTGCCGGGTGCGCCAGGCGGCGTACGCTTTCTCGTTGGCGGGACGCGTGCCCGGCGCAGCCGTGTCGCAGGCTTCCTTGGTCGCAAGCAGCCGCTGATACGCGCCGTAAACCCGGCCGAGGTCCGTCGCGTAATCGCCGGTCGCCTGCGCGGCGGCCTCACCCGCGCCTGCCACCGCCGCGCACAACACCCAAACCGCGAGCTTCCGCCCGTTCAATTCGATCTCCCGGCGCGGCCGAAGCCGCCAAAGTTGCGGCATTGTGCTACCGTTCTTATCATCTAACAACCGTTGAACCGGACGCAGGGCGCCGGGTGAACCCGCGCGTTCGAGCGGACGAACGGATCGCCGCTCAACACGCGGTTTCACCAGCCCATCATGACCATGACCGCCATTTCCGCCGCGTCACCCGCCGCCGCGCACGAGCAAGCGCTCGAGGTTCGCTTGCGCCGGCTCGGGCGCGCCGATTACGAGCCGACCTGGCGCGCCATGCAGGAATTCACCGCCGGGCGCGCGCCGGCGACCGTTGACGAGCTGTGGCTGCTCGAGCACCCGCCGGTGTACACGCTCGGGGTCGCAGGCCGCGCCGAGCACCTTCCGCGGCTCGCCAACGGCATACCCGTCATCAAGGTGGACCGCGGCGGGCAGATCACCTATCACGGTCCCGGCCAGGTTGTCATCTACCTGCTGCTCGATCTGCGCCGGCGGGGGCTTTCGGTGCGGCCGCTGGTGCGGCTCATGGAACAGGCCGTGATAGACTGGCTCGCGGGCTACGGGATCGCGGCGGAAGGACGCGCCGATGCGCCGGGCGTCTATGTCGGCGGCGCCAAGATCGCCGCGCTCGGCCTGCGCATCCGCAACGGCTGCTGCTACCACGGGCTCGCCGTCAACATCGACATGGATCTCGCGCCGTTCCGGGTCATTGATCCCTGCGGTTATTCCGGGCTCGCCGTCACGCAGGCGCGCGACCTGGGCATCGAGGGCGGCGCGGAACTCGCGGGCGCGATGCTCGTCCATCAATTGAGGCAAAAGCTGGCATGAGCGCAACGGGAGAAAAGGAAAAGGGCCGGCTGAAGACGGCGCGCATCCCGGTCAAGGTCGTGCCGGCCGCCCCGCTCGCGAAGCCCGGGTGGATCCGCGTGCGCCTCGGCAACGGCGAGCGCTTCCGGGAAGTGAAGCGCATCCTGCGCAGCCACCGCCTGCACACCGTGTGCGAGGAAGCGACCTGCCCGAACATCGGGGAGTGCTTCGGCAAGGGCACGGCGACCTTCATGATCCTGGGCGACCTGTGCACGCGCCGCTGCCCGTTCTGCGACGTCGCGCACGGAAGACCGCTGCCGCCCGACGCGGAGGAGCCGGCGAACCTCGCCCGCACCATCGCCGCGCTCGAGCTCCAGTACGTCGTCATCACCAGCGTGGACCGCGACGACCTGCGCGACGGCGGCGCGCGCCACTTCGCCGAGTGCATCCGCGCGGTGCGCGAGCATTCCCCCGCGACGCGCATCGAAGTGCTGGTGCCGGATTTCCGCGGCCGGCTCGAGATCGCACTCGACGCGCTTTCGGAGTCGCCGCCCGACGTCATGAACCACAATCTCGAGACGGTGCCGCGCCTCTACCGGCAGGCGCGGCCCGGCGCCGATTACCGGCACTCGTTGAGACTATTAAAGGATTTCAAGTCGCGGTTTCCGCAGATACCGACCAAGTCAGGATTAATGGTGGGATTGGGAGAAACTGATGATGAAATCCTTTCGGTGATGCGCGACCTGCGCGCGCACGAGGTGGACATGCTCACCATCGGGCAGTACCTGCAGCCCTCCACCCACCACCTGCCGGTCGCGCGCTACGTGGAGCCGGCGGTGTTCGACGGGTTCGCAGCCGCGGCGCGGGAGCTGGGCTTCACCCACGCCGCGTGCGGGCCGCTGGTGCGCTCCTCCTACCACGCCGAAAGTTCCTTCGTGGAGGGTTTTTTCGCTCGTGCTAAAAAACCTGCAAATACCGAGGAACCTGCGGACGGGCGTTCCGAAGCCAGCTCTTAGGAGCGACCAGAGATGGGCCGCACTCTTTTTTTTCTGGGATTCCTGACGATCGGCAATGCTGCGGCAGCGAGCATTGCCGATCTGAGCAACGCCGACGCCATAAGGGGGCTCAAGCAGGCGCTGAACGACGGCTCGGCCGCCGCCATCGCCAGGCTGGGCGTGGAGAACGGCTTCTTCGCCAATCCCAGGGTCAAGATCCCGCTGCCGCCAACGCTGCAAAGGATCGAAGGGGCATTGCGTCTGGCGGGGATGAAGAGACAGGCCGACGAGCTCGTGCTCTCCATGAACCGCGCGGCGGAAGCCGCGGTGCCGGAGGCGAAGCAGTTGCTGGTGGACGCCGTGAGGAAGATGACGGTGCAGGACGCGAAGGGGATCCTCGGCGGTGGCGACACCGCCGCCACCGAATACTTCCGCCGCACCACGCAGACCCAGCTCACCCAGCGCTTTCTGCCGATCGTGAAAAAGGCCACCGATCGGGTCGGTCTCGCGCAGCAGTACAACTCTCTCGCCGGGCAGGGCGCGCAGCTCGGGCTCGTCAGGAAGGAACAGGCCACCATCGAGCAGTACGTCACCGCGAAAGCGCTCGACGGCCTCTACTTCATGATCGGTGAGCAGGAAAAGGCGTTTCGCCGGGACCCGCTCGGCGCCTCAAGCGACATCGTGCGGAAGGTCTTCGGCGCGCTCCGTTGAAGCCAAACCGTGACTCGTGACTGGTGCAATGCGCCCCCATTTGCCCCGAGATTGACAGCGCGCCCCGCGGGGCCGACGATGTTGTTGAAACTTTCAACAACCAGGGATTACCGTGGCGACAGTCAATTTCAGCGTGCCGGACAAGGTAAAGGTCAAGTTCAACCGCGCTTTCGCCGGCGAGAACAAGAGCAACATCATCGCCCGCCTGATGATGCAGGCGGTGGAGGAACGCCGCATGCAAAAAGAGCGGGCGCGCGCCATCGACTCCATTTTGCGTCGCCGCCGCACCCAGAAACCCGTCAGCAATAGCCAGATTCGCGCAGCCCGCGTCGCCGGCCGGCCGTGATCCACGCCGTCGCGGGCGCTGCTCTCGCCTGACTGCACGTTGATTACCGCCGACGAGCGTTATTACGACAAGGCCCACGAGGAGGGATCAATCGCGCTGCTCCGCGATTTTGATCCGGCCACGGTAAAGTGATGCGATGATCGGCCAGTTGTTCACTCATGCCTTCCTCAGCACGGGCATTGCCAACACGCCCGCCTGGAAGTCGGTCAATGGACGCCGAACTGGATGACTTCGTGGCCCGGATCAAGGCGGTCTATGCGCCGTTCAAGGCGGACAGCAATCTCAACGAGCCGGTAACCGAGCGCGGTCCTACCCGTCACGCCTCGCGAACAGGCGCGGATCGAGACGAAAAGTTGCCGGTTTCCCGACCCTGATGCGCCTGAACTCCGGATGCAGCGGGTTCAGCAGATAATTGGTTTCCGCCGGGATCACCACGCTCGGCACCGCCAGCACGGCGCTGCGCCGGCCGCGCGCCCATCTGGCGCCGATTTCGCGCAATGTCTCGAGGTGGCGCGTCGAGCGCCATTCCGCCGGCAGGGATTGCGCATCAATCCGCTCGATCGCGACGCCGTCGGGGATCTGCGCCTGGATCATGACGTAGCGTGCGGCGAGCGCTTCGTCCTGGACCATCATTTCGAGCACGGCGAGCGCCTGCGTTTGCGCCGCGTAAACGATGGGGACGCCCTTCGGATTCCACCGCCCGCCGTAGAGGCGCGCGCCCTCGCCGCTAAACGCGGACTTCGTGCGACGCGCGGTGGTCAGGCGCCAGACAGTGAGCACACGCTAGGAGAATACGCCGTGCTCGATGCGCCCGAGCAGGTCCGTCACGCTTTCGGCGCCGATCTCCGTGTCCAGAAACCGCAGCGGAGGCTCGCCCCCCAGGGCGCGATTCGGGCGCCTCAGCCAATCGAGCGCCGCATCGCGGGTCTCAAACACTTCGGCTGCGCGCCGCACCACGCGCGCAAGCCGCACCAATTTCGCCGACTCCTCGGGACTCAGCGTACCCTCTTTCTTGCGCCGGGCAAGCGTTCGTTCCGGAATGCCGAGGACCGCGCCCAGCTCGGCTTGCGGAAGCCCAAGGTTGCCGGTCAACGATTCCAGCACCGCGGCCGGCAATCCCCGGCGAATGACCGTTACCCAATCCAGGCTCGATCGCGGCCTGCTCTTGAGCACGCTCGCCCCGCCAAGCAGTCTCTCCACCGTCACCGTCGTCGTCATCGCCGCACCCCTGGCTGTTGCCAATTGTCCGTAATTATATAGCCATTTGGCGGGCTCGACAAACGACCCCCCGCCCACGCCGGGCAGAGGTCCCGCTCGTCAATACGCTCCGCTCTGCCGCGCTCAGTGCGCCCGGTCCCAGTTCGGCCCGGCGCCGACGTCCACTACCAGCGGCACGGAGAGCGCCGCCACGCCGCCCATCAGCCGCGGCAGTTCGCGCTTGACCTCCGCAAGCTCCGCGTCCGGCACTTCGAGCACCAACTCGTCGTGCACCTGCATGATGAGGCGGGACTTCAGGTTCCTTTCCGCCAGCCAGCGGTCCACGGCGATCATCGCCATCTTGATGAGGTCAGCCGCGGTGCCCTGCATCGGGGCGTTGATCGCGGCGCGCTCGGCCCCCTGGCGCCGCGCCGAGTTGCCGCTCCTGATCTCTTCCACCCACAACCTCCTGCCGAATACGGTCTCGACGTAACCCGTCGCTCGCGCCGCCTCGCGCGTGCGCTTCATGAACTCGGCAACGCCGGGGTAGCGCGCGAAATAGCGATCCATGTACTGCTGCGCGGCCGAGCGCTCGAGCCCCAACTGGCGCGCGAGCCCGAACGCCGACATGCCGTAGATCAGGCCGAAGTTGATCACCTTGGCGTAGCGGCGCTGCTCGGCGCCGACCTCCCGCGGCTCCATCCCGAAGATTTCCGCGGCCGTGGCGCGGTGAATGTCCTCGCCCGCCGCGAACGCCGCGAGCAGGCTCGCGTCCTGCGACAGGTGGGCCATGATGCGCAGCTCGACTTGCGAATAGTCGGCCGAGACGATGTGGCTGCCTTTCGGCGCGACGAACGCCTCGCGGATGCGGCGCCCTTCGGGGGTGCGAATCGGGATGTTCTGCAGGTTGGGATCGTTGGAGGAAAGCCGCCCCGTCTGCGCGCCGACAAGGCTGTAGCTGGTGTGGACGCGGCCCGTGGCAGGATTGATCGCGGCCTGCAGCGCGTCGGTATAGGTCGACTTGAGCTTCGAGAGCTGGCGCCATTCCAGCACCAGTGTCGCGACCTCCGCGCCTTGCGCGGCGAGGCCTTCGAGCACCGACTGGTCGGTGGAGTACTGCCCCGTCTTGCCCTTCTTCCCGCCCTTGTAACCCAGCTTGTCGAACAGGATCTCGCCCAGCTGCTTGGGGCTGCCGATCGTGAAGGGCTGGCCTGCCTTCTCATGGATCACGGTTTCGAGCCGTGCGATCGTTTCGGCAAACTGCGATGAGAGTGCCGCCAGCCGCTCGCGGTCGACGCGGATGCCGTGTCGCTCCATGCTTGCGACCACCGGCACCAGCGGACGGTCAACCCGTTCGTAGATGCGCGTGCCGCCTTCCTCCGCAAGCCGGGGGGCGAGCAGGCGGTGCAGCCGCCAGGTCACTTCTACGTCTTCGGCGGC
>DAIDBG010000265.1 GCA_027310225.1 bacterium
CGATTCCGCCGCACCCGGCGCGCAGGAGCAGGCCGCGATCCTGTCGCGGGCCCACCGCGAGTTCGCGCTGCGGCCCTACGCCGAGTTCGCCATCGCGCTGGGAATCGAGCCCGGCGGATCCCGGGCGCGCGAAAAGGCGGCGCTCAACGACCGGGCCATGCGCTTTGCCCCGGTAGAAACTCTGGTCTATCGGCAGGCGTTGCTGCTGGCGCTGGCCGGACGGCGCGAGGAAGCGTTGCGCCAGTTCGCGCGCGCCGCGCTCGTTTATCCCGGCGAGCTGCCCAGCGTGCGGAAAACGCTGCGCGAGCTTGCGGCCGGCTATCCCGCGGAGCTGACGCCTCTGTTAGAATTGGCGGCGGCCGACCGCGCGGAACTTCGCAGCCGGGCTGCGAGCCGTTAACCTGTGCAGCCCCGCGGGGCGGTTTTCAGGAGTCCTGTTTGGAGCAGTTTCTGGTTTTCCTGCAGAAAAGCCCGTTTAACATGCTGTTGTTCGGGCTGGCCCTCGCTTCGGGCGGCATGTTGCTCTGGCCGCTCCTCGTGCGGCCGTTCCGGCGGGCGAACGAGGTGGGGACCTTCGAAGCGGTGCAACTGATCAACCGGCGCGATGCGCTGGTGCTCGACGTGCGCGACACCGGCGAGTTCGCGGCCGGGCACATCGCCAGCGCCAGGCACATTCCCGAGGCGCAGCTCGCCGAACGCGTCCGGGAGCTGGAGAAGCACAAGTCGCGCCCCATCATCGTGATCTGCCGCGCCGGCGCGCGCGCGCCGGCGGTGAGCGGCATGCTGCGCAAGCGCGGGTTTGCCGAGGCGTTCGCGCTGCGGGGCGGCATCGCGGCGTGGCAGCAGGCGGGCATGCCGCTGGAAAAAAGCTGAATGGCGAAGGTCATGATGTACGCCACGGGAATGTGCCCGTTCTGCCAGATGGCCGAGCGGCTGCTGCGCTCCAAGGGCGCCGCCATAGACAAGGTCCGGGTTGACCTGGAACCGGAAAGGCGGGTGGAAATGATGGAGAAGACCGGCCGCCGCACCGTGCCGCAGATTTATATCGGCGAACGGCACGTCGGCGGCTACGACGAGCTGGCGGCGCTGGAGCGGGCGGGCGGGCTGGACGATCTGCTGCGCGCGGAGTGAACCGGCCGGCAACCTGAAAGACCAACGTGTCATGAGCGAGCAGCCGCAGCCGGTTTTCATCATCGAGAAGATCTATCTCAAGGACCTGTCCCTGGAGATTCCGAACTCGCCGCAGGTTTTCGTCGAGCGCGAGCAGCCGAAGATTGACATCAGCCTCCATAACGACGCGCGCGCGCTGGAGGAGGGCCTCTACGAAGTCGTGGTCACCGCCACCGTCACCGCCAAGCTGAAGGACAAGGCGGTGTTTCTGGTGGAAGCGGCGCAGGCGGGCATCTTCCAGGTCCGCAACTTCCAGCAGCAGGATATGGCCACGCTGCTCGGCGTCACCTGCGGCAACATCCTGTTCCCGTATCTGCGCGAGACCGTCTCGAGCCTGGTGATCCGCGGCGGCTTTCCGCCGTTTTTCCTGAGCCACCTGAGCTTCGAGGGGCTCTACCAGCAGTACCAGCAGCAACAGCAACAGCAACAGCAGCAAGCCGGGGCCTCACCCGCTCCCTGAGCGAGGGCACATGGCGGTTCCGCGTTTTTTTCAGGTCGCGATCGCAGCCGTGGCCCTGAACGGGGCCGGAATCGCATGGGCTGCGGGGCTCGATTTCCGCTCAGTGGCCGACAACGCCGCCGTGCTCTACGACGCCCCTTCCGCCAAGGCGAAGAAGCTCTACGTGGTGAGCCAGGGTTATCCGTTCGAGGTCGTGGTCCTGGTGGAGGGCTGGAGCAAGGTGCGCGACGCAAACGGGGAGCTGACCTGGATCGAGAGCAAGTCTCTCTCCGGCAAGCGCACCGTTCTCGTCAAGGTGCCGCTCGCCCAAGTGCGCGAAGCCGCCAACGACAATGCGCCGGTGGTGTTCCAGGCCGAGCAGGGAGTCCTGCTGGAGCTGATGGAAGTGGCGAGCGGCGGCTGGCTGCGGGTGCGGCACCGCGACGGTCAGGCGGGCTACGTCAGGGTGGCCCAGGTCTGGGGCGCCTGATGCGGGGTTCAAAGTTCAAGGTTCAAAGTTCAAGGTTCAAAGTTCAAACCGGAACCCCGAACCCGGAACCCTGAACCTGGAACCCGGAACTCCCTATGAAAATCGCCGTCCTCGGCGCCGGCGCGTGGGGTACCGCGATCAGCATCGTTCTGTGCGCCCGCCACGAGGTGAGGCTGTGGGCGCGTGATCCCGCGCTGCTTTCGGCAATGCGCGCCGCCCGCTCCAATCGGCGTTACTTGCCCGGATTCGTCCTTCCGCCGGCGCTGGCGCTCACGGACGATCTCGCGAGCGCCCTCGACGGCACGGAGCTGACGCTCGCCGCCGTGACCACGAACGGCCTGCGCGCAACGCTCGGGCAGGTGCGGGCGGCGGGCGGCGGGGCACCGCTGGTCTGGCTGTGCAAGGGCTTCGAAAGCGAGCGGGCGAAGCTGCCGCACCAAATCTGCGCCGAGGAGCTGCCGCCGGCCGTTCCGCGCGCCGTCCTTTCCGGACCGGGCTTCGCGGAGGAAGTCGCGCGTGGTCTTCCCGCCGCGCTCGCGCTCGCCTCCACCGACGCCGGGTTTGCGCGCCTTGCGGCGCGTGCGCTGCACGGCGGCGCGCTGCGCATCTACCCGGGGGAAGACGTGATCGGTGTGGAAGTGGCCGGTGCGGTCAAGAACATCATGGCGATCGCCGCCGGCGTCAGCGACGGGCTCGAGCTGGGCCTGAGCGCGCGCGCTGCGCTGATGACGCGGGGGCTTGCCGAGATGACGCGGCTCGGCGTGGCGCTCGGCGGCCGGCCCGAAACCTTCATGGGACTCGCCGGGGCCGGCGACCTGATACTCACCTGTACCGGGGACCTTTCGCGCAACCGCAGGGTGGGTCTGGCCGTGGCACGCGGGACCCCGCTCGCCACGGCGCTGGCGGAGCTCGGACACATTGCGGAAGGGGTGTCCACGGCGCACGCGGTGGCGCGGCTCGCCGTCGAGCTCGAGGTGGAAATGCCGATCACGCGGGCGGTCTGCCGCGTGCTCGACGCTCCCGCATCGGCGGGTGCCGTGGTGAAGGAACTCCTGCAGCGCGAGCAGAAGAGCGAATACTAATCCCGATGATTCAAGATCAAACCGCTTCAGGTTGCCGGGCACTGGAAAACAAGATATCCTTACAGATCAAAGGTATGTATCACTATCGCGATAAACTCCAAATCGCTCCGAGGCGCGCGTGGGCCGGCCTGAAAAAGTCCGCCTCGGCGAGATACTAGTACAACAGAAGCTGCTCACCCCGGAGCAGCTCAAGAGCGCGCTCGACGAGCAGAAAAAGAGCGGTCGCCGGCTGGGCCGCGTCTTCATTGAGAAGGGCTACGTCAGCGAGGAGCAGATCTCCGAAGCGCTCGCCCGCCAGCTCAACGTCCCCTACATCAACCTCAAGTACTACAACTTGAAGCGCGACGTCGCGCTCAAGCTTGCGGAAACGCAGGCCCGCCGTTTCCGCGCGCTGGTGCTGGAGGATACCGGCGAAACCTACAAGGTCGGCATGGCCGACCCCACCGATCTCATGGCCTACGACGAGATCGTGAAGATACTCCGGCGCGAGATCGAGCTTGCGGCAGTCACGGAATCCGAGCTGCTGCGCACCATAGACCAGACCTACCGGCGCACCGAGCAGATCACCGGGCTCGCCCACGAGCTCGAGGCCGAGATGGGTGAGGTGGCGGTGGATTTCGGCGCGCTGGCGCTCACGCCGGGGCTCGAGGAAGCGCCGGTCGTCAAGCTGCTGCAGACCGTGTTCGAGGACGCCGTGCAGGCGCGCGCCTCCGACATCCACATCGAGCCGCAGGACAGGAAGCTCCAGATCCGTTTCCGCATTGACGGGGTGCTGCACCTGCAGACGGAAGCCGACGCCAAGATCGCCTCCGCCGTGGTGCTGCGGCTGAAGCTCATGTCCGGGCTCGACATCTCGGAGAAGCGTCTGCCGCAGGACGGGCGCTTCAACGTGAAGGTCCGCAACACGCAGATTGACGTGCGGATCTCCACCATGCCCGTCCAGCACGGCGAATCGGTGGCGATGCGGCTGCTCAACCAGGCCTCCGGAATCCTCGGGCTGGAAAATATCGGCATGCCGGCGGAGATGCTCGCGAAGCTGCGCGAGGTGATCCACCGTCCGAGCGGCATGGTGCTGGTGACGGGGCCCACCGGCAGCGGCAAGACCACGACGCTCTACGCCGCGCTGTCCGAGCTCAATACCACCGAGCGCAAGATCATCACGGTGGAAGACCCGGTGGAATACCGGCTGCGCGGCATCAACCAGGTGCAGGTCAGCGAGAAGATCGAGCTGACTTTCGACCGCGTGCTGCGTTCCGCCCTGCGCCAGGACCCGGACGTGATCCTGGTGGGCGAGATGCGCGATCAGGCGACGGTGGAAACGGGGCTGCGCGCCGCCATCACCGGCCACGTGGTGTTTTCGACGCTCCACACCAACGACGCCGTCTCCACGCCGGTGCGGCTGCTCGACATGGGGGCGCCGCGCTACATGGTGGCGCTGTCGCTGCAGCTCGTGGTGGCGCAGCGGCTGGTGCGCATCATTTGCGAGAGCTGCGCGACCGGGCACAAGCTGCTGCCGCACGAGCACGAGTGGCTGCGCCACGAGCTGCGCGAGGATGCGGACCGGCACCGCTACCTGCGCGGCAAGGGCTGCTCGCACTGCAACGGCACCGGCTACATGGGACGTACCGGCGTTTACGAGATGCTCGAGATGACCGTGCCCGTGGTGGAGGCCGCCAGTTCGGGCGACCTTTCGGCGTTCCTGCGCGCGGCGCGCGGGCAGATGGCGGGAAATACGTTGCGCCGCCACGCCGCGCAGCTCGTTGCCGCCGGCAGGACCACGGCCGAAGAAGCGATGCGCATCAGCCATCAGTTTGAGGATTGAACGCGGTTTCCTGTTTCGCCCTTGAGAGTGGGTGCAACCCTGAACCCTGAACTGTTTTCCTGATGCCGCTTTTTGCGTATAAAGGCCGCGACGGACGCGGGCAGCTCGTGCAGGGCGTGCTCGAAGGCGCCGACAGTGGCGCGGTGGCCGGGCAGCTCTTCGGCACCGGCATCACGCCCCTCGAGATCTCACCCTCAGCCGCGCCGCAGCGGACGGGATCGGGACTGCTCGCGGCGCTCACGCGGCAGAAGATTACCCACACCGAAGTGCTCCTGTTCAGCCGCCAGATGTACACCTTGCTCAAGGCCGGCGTGCCGATCATGGGCGCCTTGAAGGGGCTGGAGGAATCCAGCGAGAACAAGACCCTGTCCGGCGTGGTCCGCGAGATCCGCGAGAACCTGGACAGCGGGCGCGAGCTTTCCGCCTGTCTCGCGCGCCATCCGCGGGTGTTCAACCCGTTTTTCGTGGCGATGGTGCGCGTGGGCGAGCTCACCGGCACACTGGAGGAAGTCTTCCTGCGCATGTTCCATCACCTGGAGTTCGAGAAGTTCATGCGCGAGCAGGTGCGCTCGGCGGTGCGCTACCCGTCCTTCGTGGTGGCGACGATGGCGGTCGCGATCGTCATCATCAATCTTTTCGTCATACCCGCTTTCGCCAAGGTCTATCAGGGCTTCAAGGCCGAGCTGCCGGCGATGACCCGGGCGCTGATCGCCTTCTCCGATTTCATGGTCACCTGGTGGCCGGCGCTGCTCGCCGGCGTCGTGGTGCTGGTCGCCGGCTTCCGCCTCTACCTCGATACCGCCCGCGGGCGGCTGGCATGGGACCGATTCAAGCTGAAGATCCCGGTCGCCGGCCCGATCGTGCTCAAGGCCACGCTCGCCCGCTTCGCGCGCAGCTTCGCGCTGGCGATCCGCAGCGGCGTGCCGGCGGTGCAGGCGCTCACCATGACGGCGCAGACGGTGGAAAACGACTACATGGCGCGCAAGATCGAGGCCATGCGCGAAGGCGTGGAGCGCGGCGAATCGGTGCTGCGCACGGCGACCGCGGCCGGCATCTTCACGCCGGTCGTGCTGCAGATGGTGGCGGTGGGCGAGGAAACCGGCGAGCTCGACGACCTGATGAACGAGATCGCCGAGATGTATCAGCGCGAGGTCGAGTACGACCTGAAGAACCTGGCCTCGCAGATCGAGCCGATTCTGGTGGTCGCGCTCGGCGTGCTGGTGCTGATCCTCGCGCTCGGCGTGTTCCTGCCGATCTGGGACCTCGGCCAGGCGGCGCTCGGCAAAAAATAAGTTCCGTGTTCAATGTTCAGGGTTCAATGTTCGGGGTTCAAGGTTCAAGGTTCGGGGTTCAATGTTCAAGGTTCAAAGTTCAAACCAGAACCTGGAACCCGGAACTCGGAACCCGGAACCCGGAACCCGGAACTCGGAACCCGGAACTTTGAACTCGAAACGGCGTGAGCGCGGCTTCACGCTGCTCGAGCTCGCGGTGGTGGTCGTGATCTTCGGCGTGCTCTGGACGGTGCTGTTGAACCGCCTCAACTACTACCAGGAACTGGCGGAGAAGGCGGCGATGGAATCAACGTTGCGCACGATCAAGACCGGGCTGCAGATCCGGCTCGCGGAGCTCATCATCGCCAACCGGCAGGCGGAGGCGGGAAAGCTGGAAACGGAGGACCCGGTCCGGTGGCTGGACGACAAGCCGTCGAATTACGCGGGGAGCTATCGCGATCCGCCCGAGCGCGGCGCCTGGTACTTCGACGCGCGCGAACGGCAGCTGGTGTACGTCGTGAATACCGGCAACCGTCTGGAACTCGACACCGCCTCCGCGCCGAAGGAGATCCGCTTTCGTGCGCGCCTGCTGAAGGACCGGCTGCAAATCGGGGGCGCGGGGGTGGAGGGCGTGACGGGGATCACGCTGGCGCCGGTCCATCCTTATCGCTGGTCGCAGGCGGCGCGCCGGGCTATACTGGCATGAAGTTTGCGATGTAAGGGGATGAATCTCATGAGCAAAGACCGCGGCTTCACGCTGATCGAGCTGATCGTGGTGATCATCATCCTGAGCATACTGGCGGCGACGGCGCTGCCGCGGTTCGCCAACTTGCAGACGCAGGCGCGGATCGCGAAGCTCAATGGCGCGCTCGGCGCGATGAAGGGCGCAGCCGCGCTGGCGCACGCGGCGTGCCTTGCGTCGGTGCCGCAGTGCACGCCCATGCCGGGCTCGGGAACCCAGCTCATGGAAGGCGTGGCGATCACGATGGTCAATACCTACCCCACGGCGGAAGCGTCCGGAATCGTCGCCGCGGCGGGCATGAACGTGGGTCCGACTTCTCCCGACGGCTACGACGCGGCGGGCGGAGGCAACAACGCCGGCGACGTGCTCACGGTGATGGTGCTGGGAAACGCCCCGGCAAGCTGCAGCTTCACCTACACCGCGCCGGGCCCGGGCCAGGCACCGGTGTTCAGCGCCGTCGTCACCACCGGGTGTTGAAGGGACCGTGAATAATCGGGGTTAGTTATCGTCATTCAATCAATTTTCGCAAAGGAGAGGCACAATGAAAGCTCAGCAACAGGGTTTCACACTGATCGAGTTGATCGTGGTGATCGTGATTCTCGGCATCCTCGCGGCGACGGCGCTGCCGCGGTTCGTCAACCTCCAGGGCGACGCAAGAGCCTCAACTATGAAAGGACTGGCGGGGAGCACGCGCGCGGCCGTCGAACTCGTGAGGGGCAAGTGGCTTGCCGTCGGGTCCACCGGGGCGACGACGGTGGATCCAGGGGGTGGCGCTGCTGTTATTGACGTAACTGCCAATGGCTTCCCTCGGGCTACGGCAACCGGGATCGAGGGTGCCTTGAACACTTCGGCCGGCTCGTTCAATTTCACCCACGCGGCCCCGACGACAACGATCAGGCCCGGAAGCGATACGGCGACTCCCTGCCTGGTTACGTATAACGAGACGACGGGCGCGGTAGTTGATACGGCCGTGACGGCGACAAACTGCAATTGATCGGTCAGCCAGGGGCGATGCGGCTCTTGGTTTGATGAGCGGGTGGGGGAACCATCGCAAGGTGGAGCACCCACCCGTTTTATTTGGGGGCCCGTGTTACCGTGCTTGAAGCCCTGGGAAAGCGGGCGGGTGCTGCCGGTTTCACGACGGTGGAGCTGGTCGTGGTGATAGCCATAGCGGGCGTTCTCGCCGCGGTGGCCGTCGCGCGATTCGTGGATCCGGGAGGATTTTCCTCGCGCGGGTTCTACGACCGGGCGATCGCGGTGGTCCGCCAGGCCCAGAAAACAGCCATCGCGCAACGCCGCCCCATCTTCGTGGTCGTCACCCCGGATCGTATTGCAGTGTGCTACGACGCCGGCTGCACCAGCACGGTTTCCATGTCATCGGAATTCGGGTTCACCGCAAGCATGGAATCGGCGCTGGGCAAGTGTGCGAACAACAGGACCTGGCTCTGTGCCGGCACGCCGGACGGCGTCAGCCTGCCGACGGTCACCCGCAGCTTCGACGGCCTCGGCCGCCCGAGCGCCGGCGCCACTATTGCAGTAACGAGTACCATCGCCGGCGACCCGGCGCGGCAGATCGTGATCGAGGCCGAGACGGGTTATGTTCACCCGTAAGTCCAGTTCCGGGTTCAAGGTTCAAGGTTCAGGGTTCAGGGTTCGTGGTTCGAATCTTGAACCCGGAACCCGGAACTCGGAACTCGGAACTGGGAACTCGGAACGGCGAAAGACCGCTGGCCTTTCGCTGGTCGAGCTGATCGTTTTCATCGTGATCGTCGGCGTCGCTGTTGCCGGGGTGCTGATGGCGCTGAGCGTGGCCACCCGCAGCAGCACGGACCCGATGATCCAGAAGCAGGCGCTCGCGATCGCCGAAGCAGTGCTGGAGGAAGTCCAGTTGCAGCCTTTTACCTATTGCGATCCGGACGATCCCAACGCCGCCACGGCCAACGATTCCACGGGCTGTGCGAGCACGGCGGAAGCGATGGGACCCGAGACGGGAGAGACGCGTGCCGGTGCCTCGCCGTTCGACAACGTCAACGACTACAGCGGCTTCAGCATGACGGGCGGCATTACCGATCTTGCGGGCAATCCCATCGCCGGCCTCAACGCATACGCGGTAATCGTCGGCGTCTCCGGGCGGGCCCTCGGCCCCGGCGTTACGCCCCCGACCAATATTCCCTCGACCGAATCGTTGCTCGTCACCGTGACCGTCACCGGGCCGGGCAATACCACGGTCGTCCTCAACGGCTACCGCGTGCGCTATGCGCCCAATGCACTGCCTTAAAGACAGTTTCGAGTTTCGAGTTTCGAGTTCCGAGTTAAGAACGGGACAGGTCTTGACCCGTGGTCCACAACCCGAAACGCGAAACCCGCAAGCCGAAACCTGCAACCCGGAACTCGGAACGCGGAACCCGGAACCCGGAACTCGGAACTCGGAACCCGGAACTCGGAACTCGGAACGCGTGACGCCATGCGCGCGCACGCCGCGCGCATGCGGCGTCACGCTGATCGAGATGATTACGGTGATCGCCATCACCGGCATCATCACGGCCGCGGTCGCGCTCTTCATCCGTCGCCCGATCGAGGGCTACGTTGACAGCGCCCGGCGCGCGGAGCTCACCGACATCGCGGATACGGCATTGCGCCGCATCACGCGCGACCTGCGCACGGCGCTGCCGAACAGCATCCGCACTGCGAGCGCTGGCGGGATCGCCTATCTCGAATACTTGCAGACGAGCGGCGGGGGGCGCTACCGGGCGGAGGTGGCGGGCAGCGGGCCGGCAGGCGACATCCTCGACTTCACGGCTGCTGAC
>DAIDBG010000288.1 GCA_027310225.1 bacterium
GTTCAACGGTTCTCACTTTGAACTTTGAACTCGGAACATTGAACCCGGAACATTGAACAAGATTTTCGTCACCGGTTCGAGGGCCGCAGGCTGATTTCCCCGCTGTGGTAGCGCTTCACCCCTGCCTGGGTCTCGAGCAGAAACGCCCCGTCTTCCGCCACGCCGCAGGCGCGCCCGCGCTGATGCGCGCCCCCGGGCAGGAGCAGCGTCACGCGCCGTCCCTGGTGGGCATGCAGCCGCTGCCACTCGGCGCGCAGCGGGGCAAAGCCCTGGCGCGCGAAGGCGTCCAGCACGCGCGCGAGCTCGACGAGCAGGCACGCGAGCAGCGCGTTGCGGTCGGGTGCCGTCCCGCACGCCGTCTCGAGATCGGCCGCCGCCTGGCCAATGCGCGCGCGGGTTGCGTCCGACAGCCGCACGTTCAGGCCGACGCCGATCACCGCCGCCGTCGGCCCCAGCGCATCGCCCTGCAATTCGGTCAGGATGCCGGCGAGCTTGCCGTTGCGCCATAGCACGTCGTTCGGCCACTTGAGCGCGACCCCGCGCGCGCCCCCGTCCTCGAGCGCACGCGCGAGCGCGACGCCGACCGCAAGGGAGAGGCCCGAGAGCGCAGTCGCGCCCTGCGCGAAGCGCCACAGCAGCGAGAACGTGAGTGCGCCCCCCAGGCCGGCATGCCACGGGCGGCCCAGCCGGCCGCGGCCTCCCCCCTGCCATTCCGCGGCCAGTACCGTGCCGCTGGATGCCCCCCGCGCCGCGCATTCGAGCAGCAAGGTATTGGTGGAATCGACAGCGTCACGGATGTCGAGCGTGAAACGCCCGGCATTCGTGCCGAGATGCTGCTCGATCCGCATCCGGTCGAGGAGCGATACGGGCTGCGCGAGGCGGTAGCCGCGACCGTGCACTTTATAGACCTCGAGCTGCATCGTTTCGAGGGCGCGGACCGCGTTCCACACGCTCGCACGGGACACGGCGAGGCGCCGAGCCAGCGCCTCGCCGGAGTGGAATTCGCCATCAGCGAGCAGCCCGAGCACGCCCGTGGTCAAGGGTTTCATGGGACGGGTATAGAATAGCCGATCCCGGGGAGCGACAAAAAAGGCCGGTCGCCGCGCCCCGACCGTCGTTTTCCCCGCCGCCGCGCTCAATGTGGCATGCATCGGCATCTGCTTCGCGGCGATGACCTCATACGAGTTCCGCACACCGCCGCGTTTTCTTCGTTTACCATAGCGGGAAACACACGCGCGCGCCGCTTGGCGGCGCGCTTTTTTTGCGGGGAAGTCCCTGAAAGATGCTCGAAGCGGTTGACCTCCGGTGCGAGCGCGGCGCGCGCACGCTGTTCCGCGGCCTCGGTTTCCGGCTTCGCGGCGGCGAGCTGCTGCGGGTGACGGGGGCGAACGGCACGGGCAAGACGAGCCTGCTGCGCATCGTGTGCGGGCTGCTCGCTCCGGCGCAGGGCGAAGTGCGCTGGCACGGCGGGGACATCCGCGTATTGCGCGAGGAGTTCTGGGGCCGGCTCGTCTATATCGGGCACGCCAACGCCATCAAGGACGATCTCACCGCCGCCGAGAACCTGGCGGTATCGTGCACCCTGGGCGGATCGAGCGCGGATGACGCGCAGGTCCGCGCGGCGCTGCGGCAGCTCGGACTCGCGGGCTGCGAGGACCTTCCGGTGCGCGCACTTTCCCAGGGACAACGACGGCGCGTGGCGCTGGCGCGCCTGGTGCCGAGCGGGGCCGTGCCGCTATGGGTGCTCGATGAACCGTTCACCGCGCTCGATGCCGCCGCCGTGGATGTCGTGCAGCAGCTGATCTCCGGGCACGTGGCGGGCGGTGGCGCCGTCTTCTATACGACGCACCTCGAGGCGAGCATCGCGGCGGCGGTATCGCTGTGCATCGACCTCGACCGGGGGGCCGGCTGACATGCTGGCGGTGCTGCGCTGCGTGATCCGCCGCGACCTGTTGCTCGCCGCGCGGCGGCGTTCCGACGTGCTCACCGTTCTGCTGTTCTTCGTGATCGTCGTGAGCCTGTTCCCGCTCGGCGCCGGGCCGGAACCGGCGCTGCTGCGCACCATCGCGCCCGGCGTCATCTGGGTCGCCGCCCTGCTCGCCTCGATGCTCGCGTTGAACCGCCTGTTCGCGCAGGACCACGCCGACGGAACGCTGGAGCAGATGCTGCTCAGCGCGACCCCGCTCGGCTTGATCGTGGCGGCCAAGGTCCTTGCCCACTGGCTGGTTTCCGGTCTGCCGCTCGTGCTGATGGCCCCGGTTCTGGCGCTGCAATTCGATCTGCCGCTACCGTATTTCGGCGTACTGGTGCTATCTTTGGCCCTCGGAACGCCCGTCCTGAGCCTGATCGGAGCCATCGGAGCGGCGCTCACGCTCGGAGTGCGCGGCGGCGGGGCGCTGCTGGCGCTCCTCGTATTGCCGCTTTATGTCCCGGTGCTCATCATCGGAGCGGGTGCGGTGGAAGCCATGGCCTCGGGGCTGGGCGCCCAGGCCTACCTCCTGCTGCTGGCAGCGTTCCTCGTGGTTGCCGCAGCGTTCGCCCCCTGGGTGGCGGCGGTGGCGCTGCGCATCTCGGTCGAATAAGGCGCCCGTTGCGGTCGAGCGCGAATGTAATTTGCCCGCGCCCCTCGCCGTCCCGCAACCGGGTCCGGACGGAACCAGGCGCGCGCGGGACGGAAACGACATGAAGGGCAACATCAACTGGTTCAAGTACTCCTCGCCTCAGACGTTCTATCCGCTGGCGGGGACGCTCGCGCCGTGGTTCGGCGCGCTCGCGGCGGTGTTTGGCGCCGCCGGGCTCTACATCGGCTTTTTCGTGGCGCCGACCGACTACCAGCAGGGCGAGGCCTACCGCATCATTTTCATCCACGTGCCGGCCGCCTGGATGTCCATGTTTCTCTACCTGGTCATGGCGTTCTGGGCCGGGGCGGGGCTGATGTTCAACACCCGGCTTTCCGGTATGATGGCGAGCGCGCTGGCGCCGACCGGAGCGCTTTTTACCTTCATTGCGTTGTGGACCGGTTCGCTGTGGGGCAAGCCGATGTGGGGCACGTACTGGGTGTGGGACGCGCGGCTCACCTCCGAGTTGATCCTGCTCTTCCTCTACTTCGGCTTCATGGCGCTGCAGGCGGCGATTGACGACGCGCGCCGTGCGGACCGGGCCGGCGCGGTGCTTGCGCTGGTGGGCGTGGTGAACGTCCCGGTCATCTACTTCTCGGTGCAGTGGTGGAACACGCTGCACCAGGGCGCTTCCGTGAGCCTCACCAAGGCGCCGACCATGGCGGCAACGATGTTCGCCGGCATGATCGTGATGGCGTTCGGGTTCTGGTTCTACAGCATTGCGGTGACGCTCCTGCGGGTGCGCTGCATCGTGCTCGAGCGCGAGCGCAACAGTGAATGGGTGACGGAATACGCCAGGGATTTCCGATGAACTGGGGCGGCTGGAGCGATTTTTTCGCGATGGGTGGCTATGCATTCTATGTCTGGGGATCGTACGCCGTGACGTTCGGTCTGTTGGTCATGGAAATCGTGCTGCTGCTGCGGCGCCGGCGCAAGGCCCGCGCGCAACTGGTCCTCAGCCGCGGGCGGCGCAACCCGTGAAGCCCCGACACAAGCGGCTGGCGATGATCGTAGGCGGAGTCGCCGCGCTCGGTGCGGCGGCGGCGCTGGTGCTCTCCGCTTTCCAGCAGAACCTGGTGTTCTTCTTCACGCCGTCGCAGGTGGCGGCGAACGAAGCGCCACAGGGCAGAAACTTCCGCATCGGCGGGCTGGTCGAAGCGGGCAGCGTGAAGCGCCAGGCGGACGGCGTCACCGTGCAGTTCGTGGTCACCGACACCGCCAGGAGCATCCCGGTCGTCTACCGCGGCATCCTCCCCGACCTGTTTCGGGAAGGCAAAGGCGTGGTGACGCAGGGCCGACTCGGCCCCGACGGGGTATTCCAGGCGAGCGAGGTGCTCGCCAAGCATGACGAGAACTACATGCCGCCCGAGTCGGCGCAGGCGCTGGAACAGGCCGGAAAAGCGCAAAAAAGCGTTGTCATTCGCTAGCCGCCTGCCGGATTCTGACAGGCGGCTGATCTAAAATACGGCTTTCCCGGAAGTCCGATGTCCGACGCCGCCGCCACCAAGCCGAGGAAGCACGCCCCGCAGCCACCCTCGGCGTCGAACTTCATCCGC
Source organism: bacterium (assembly GCA_027310225.1). GTDB lineage: Bacteria > Pseudomonadota > Gammaproteobacteria > Burkholderiales > SG8-41 > SG8-41. The sequence goes on from DAIDBG010000288.1 coordinate 4,175, forward strand.
ACCGTCATCGAGTCCGACCTCGCGAGCGGCAAATACGCCGCGCGCGGCTGGGGCGGCGGGCCGGGCCCGGCAAAGGCGCACGAGGGCGCGCCGCAAGATCCCGCGAAGATCCGCACCCGCTTTCCCCCGGAGCCGAACGGCTACCTCCACATCGGCCACGCAAAATCCATCTGCCTCAATTTCGGCCTCGCGCTCGAGCACGGCGGCGCCTGCCACCTGCGCTTCGACGACACCAATCCGGAGAAGGAGGAGCAGGAGTACGTCGACTCCATCATCGCGGCGGTGAAGTGGCTGGGCTTCGACTGGGGGCCGCACCTCTACTACGCGAGCGATTACTTCGACTTCATGTACGAAGCGGCGGAGCACCTGATCCGCTCGGGCCGCGCCTACGTGGACAGCCAGTCCGCTGAAGAGATGCGCCTGAGCCGCGGCACGCTCACCGAGTCCGGGAAAAACAGCCCGTGGCGCGACCGTCCGGCGGAGGAATCGTTGAGGCTGCTGCGCGAGATGCGCGAGGGGAGGCACCCCGACGGCGCCATGGTGCTGCGCGCGAAGATTGACATGGCATCAGGCAACATCAACCTGCGCGACCCCGTCATCTACCGCATCCGGAAGGCCGCCCACCATCGCACCGGCGACAAATGGTGCGTCTATCCGATGTACACCTATGCCCACCCGATCGAGGACGCGCTAGAGCGGATCACCCACTCGCTGTGCACGCTGGAGTTCGAGGACCAGCGCCCGTTCTACGACTGGCTGCTCGAACGCCTGGTCGAGGGCGGGCTGCTGGCGCGCCCGCTGCCGCAGCAGATCGAGTTCGCGCGGTTGAACCTCACCTACGTCGTGCTCTCGAAGAGAAAGCTGGCCCAGCTGGTGGAGGAGAAACAGGTGGACGGCTGGGATGACCCGAGGATGCCGACGCTCGTCGGCGCGCGCCGGCGCGGCTACACGCCCGAAGGCCTGCGCCTGTTCGCCGAGCGCATCGGGGTCTCCAAGGCCGATTCGTGGATTGATTACTCCGTGCTCGAAGACTGCCTGCGCGAAGACCTGAACGGTCGCGCCGAGCGGCGCATCGCCGTACTCGACCCGGTGAAGCTCGTCATAGACAACTATCCGGACGGCCGGGAAGAAGAGTGCCGCCCGCCCAACCATCCGCAGAAGCCGGAGCTCGGGAAGCGCGTGCTGCCGTTCGCGAGAGAGCTCTGGATCGAGCGCGAGGACTTCATGGAGAACCCGCCCGAGGGCTACTTTCGCCTGTTCCCCGGCAACGAAGTGCGGCTCCGCTACGGCTACATCGTCAAATGCGGGCGGGCGGAAAGGGACGCCTCCGGCAACCTTCTTGCCGTGCACTGCACTTACGATCCGGACACGAAATCCGGCACCCCCGGCGCGGAAAGGAAAAAAGTGAAGGGCAACATTCACTGGGTGCCGGCAAGACATTCCTTTTGCGCCGAAGTGCGGCTCTACGACCGCCTGCTCAAGGTCCCGCAGCCGGGCACCGACCGCGATTTCCTCGAAGACCTGAACCACGGCTCGAAGAAGATCGTCACCGCCCGTCTCGAGCCGGCGCTCCGCAACGCGAAGCCCGAAGAGCGCTTTCAGTTCGAACGGCACGGTTACTTCGTTGCCGATCTGAGGGACTCGCGGCCGGGCGCACCGGTGTTCAACCGCACGGTGACGCTCAGGGATTCCTGGAGCCGGCAATCGTCTTAAAGCCGGGGGCGCGCCTTCTTCCGCGGTGCCGGCCGTTCGTCGAGACGGGAATCCGGCCCGTTCCCCGGCCGGTGCTGATCCAGATCAAACCGCCGCGGCCATGAACATGGCATGGTTTCCCATCGTTGAAGAAGAAGGCTCGCCCGATGCCGTCGTTCGACCGCCTTGACCTGCTCCAGGAAGTCCTCGCCATCCTGCCGGTCGGCGTGTGGATCATGGACGAGACCGGCAAGATCGTTTACGGGAATCCCGCCGGCCAGCAGATGTGGGCGGGCGCGCGCCGCGCCGGGCTGGAGGAGTTCGGTGAGCACAAGGGCTGGTGGGTCGCCACCGGCAAGCCGATCGAGCCTGAGGAGTGGGCCGCCGAGCGCGCCATCCGCAGCGGGGAAGTCTCGATAGACGAGGAAGTCGAGATCGAGTGCTCCGACGGGACGCGCAAGATCGTGCTCAACTCCGCGATGCCGATCCGCGGGGCGGACGGAAAAATCACCGGCGCCATCATCGTCAACCACGACATCACCGAGCGCAAGCGCTTCGAGGAGCAGTTGCGCGGCCTGGCGGAACACGACCCCCTGACCGGCGCCTACAACCGGCGCTTCCTCTACGAGTTCCTCGAGACCGAGATCCAGCGCGCGCGCCGCTACGGAACCCCGCTGTCGCTGGTGATGTTCGACATTGACCACTTCAAGCAGATCAACGACCGCTACGGCCACCAGGCGGGCGATCGGATGCTGGCCGGCCTCGCGGAAGCCGTACGCGAGGAGCTGCGCAGCGTGGACCGTCTGGCGCGCTACGGCGGGGAGGAATTCCTGGTGCTCGCCCCCGGCACCGATCGCGCGCAGGCCGTCGTGCTCGCGGAGCGCCTCCGGGTACGCATCGGCTCGTCGAGGTTCGACTCGTTCCCCCCGATCACCTGCAGCTTCGGCGTGTGCCAGTTCCAGGACGAAAACACGGACGCCCTCATCCGCCGCGTGGATGACCTGCTCTACAAGGCGAAAGAATCAGGGCGTAACTGCATCGTGGTGGAGTGACGTCCCGGCCGCAGACGCGGCGGGCCACCATTGAAGCTCGATGGCGCCTGTGGCCGGGTGTCGCCCCTGTCGCCGATTGGTGAAACGAAAACAGCACGGAAATCAGCAAATTGCGCAACCCGCCCAGCACCGCGTCGCAATCCGGCGACGTTTGCCTGCCGGCTGCCGGCTGCTATCGTGACATTAACGAGTTGATTTCGTGCGATTTGTCACTTCTGGCATGGATATCGCTGCCATCGTGACTGCGAGCCAATCGGCTCCACGCTGTTTCCGTTGAACAACCTGATGGAGGTTTTTACGATGCAATCGACATTGCTGAAAGTACTGCTGGCAGCGTTCTTCGCGGCATCCGCCGGAACGGCATTCGCTGCGCCTGACACGCCCTCCCCGGCCAATTCCCAAGGCGTGATCTCGTCCGACACTGTCGGCGTGCCGCAGCAGCAAGGACCGACCACGCCGCCCGACTGCAAGAAGAATCCGAAAGATCCGCGGTGCGACAAGAAGTAAGCACCAACCGCGAATAGCGGATAAGAGCGTAGCCATGTGACCGCGGTGGCTGCGCTCGGCAGCCCCTCCTCCGACGACGCGGTTGACGCAACCCCACGCGGGTTGCGTCCTTTTTTCTGGACCGTCCCACCACGCGCGTGCGACGCGGGACGGAATCCTGACCCGGCACGCGCAACCCCCCTTCTCCAGCGCGGAGGGTTCCGCGCTCACCGCCCCGCGATCGTCCCGCGCCCTCGCGGGCCGCCGGACCAGGGGACGTCACGTGTACTGCCAAAGCCACAGCAGGAACAGTGTCAGCCCCTGCGCACCGACGCGGGCAATCATCCACTCGCCGCTGCTGTGGTGAGCGACCTTACCGTTGCTGGCCATTGCGGAAACGCCGGCCACGAAGGTAATGAAGGTGAGCGCTGCAGCCGCCAGAACCACTCCGGTAATAAAGTCCATATAGATGAAGTTCATCTGGTCCTCCTTCTGGTTTGCGGCACTTACCACGCTACGCCCCTGGCACCGGCACTGTTTGACGCAGGTCAACAAACAAGCAGAAACCGCCCGCGCTCCCGGCCTGCCGCCCGCCACGGACGGGCATCCCCCGTTGCGGTAACATCGCGGCTGGCAGCCGGTCGGAGGGGGCATCCCGGCAGGCTCCTGATGCAAAATCGGAACAGAAAGATTGAAAATGGGCTCGAACAACAAGGCCGCCGTCGTGACCGGCGCGGGCACCGGCATCGGCAGGGCGGTGGCGCTCGCCTTCCTGAAGGATGGCTACTGCGTCGCGCTCGCGGGACGCCGCAAGGAGCTGCTGGAGCAGACCGCGAAGGAAGCCGGCGCGGCCGCGAAGAATGCGCTCATCGTCCCCACCGATGTCGGCAAGCCGGACCAGGTGAACGCGCTCTTCGCGCGGGTCAGGCAGGAATTCGGACGCCTCGACGTGCTCTTCAACAACGCGGGCGGCAACGCGCCGGGGGTGCTGTTCGAGGACCTTTCGTACGAAAAATGGCAGGAGGTCGTGGACGTGAACCTCACGGGCATGTTCCTGTGCGCGCAGGCGGCGTTCCGGATCATGAAGGAACAGGACCCGCGCGGCGGGCGCATCATCAATAACGGCTCGATCTCGGCGCACGCGCCGCGCCCGGACTCCGCGCCCTACACGGCGACCAAGCACGGGGTGACGGGGCTCACCAAGACCATCTCGCTCGACGGCCGCAAGCACGACATCGCGTGCGGCCAGATTGACATCGGCAACGCCGCGACGCCGATGACCGAGCGCATGGCGCAGGGCGTGCGGCAGGCGAACGGCACGATCGCGCCCGAGCCGCGCATGGACCCGGTGCACGTCGGCAACGCCGTGCTGTTCATGGCAAACCTGCCGCTCGACGTGAACGTGCAGTTCATGATGATCATGGCGACCAAGATGCCGTACGTCGGCCGCGGCTGACGACCCGGGCCGCCTCCGGCCCGACCGTCATGGCGACCGCCACCTTCCTGTTCCACGGCGAACTCGCGGATTTCCTCGCCCGCGGGCGGCGCGGCGGCGCATTCGACCACGCCTGCGCCCGCGCCGCCACCGTCAAGAACGCGATCGAATCGCTCGGCGTGCCGCACACCGAGGCGGGACGCCTGCTGGTGAACGGCCGGCCCGCGAGCCTGTCGCGCATCGTGCGCGAAGGCGACGTGATCGAGGTCTTTCCCCGGGGCGAAGCCGGCGGCGCCGGGGACGAGGTCCCGGCCTTCGTCGCGGACGCGCACCTCGGCGGGCTCGCCCGTCTGCTGCGGATGCTGGGATTCGACACGGTGTACGGGAATGCGCTCGCCGACCGTGAAATCCTTGAGATCGCAACGCGCGAGCGCCGCATCGTGCTCACGCGCGACCGGGAGCTGCTGAAGTGCCGTGACGTGCTGCGCGGCTGCTTCGTGCATGCGCTCAAGCCCGAAGCGCAATTCCGGGAGATCGCCGCGCGCTATGCGCTCCCGCGCCACATGCGACCGTTCACGCTGTGCCTGCACTGCAACCTGCGCCTCGAAGCCGTCGGCAGGAACGCAGTGAGGGGACGCGTGCCCGAGCGCATCGCCGGGCGCTACGCGGAGTTCGCGCGCTGCGCCGCCTGCGGGCGCATTTACTGGCAGGGCTCGCACTGGGAGCGGATGCGGGAAATGCTCGGCGCCCTCCTCGCCGTTCGCCTTCCCGGCGCCTGATGGCTGTGGCAGGCGGGATGCCCTCACGTCGGCCGCGGGCGATGAGGCGCTCACCGCCAGGGCGCCGACGCGAGGGAAAACCGCAAGCGAAACCTTCGCCGCAGAGGGCGGGGGGATTTCGAGGTTCCGCGAAACCGCCGCCGGCGGTAACATTGCCCCGTTGGCCGCGAGAGAAGGCCCATGACATGAAGGCGATGGTGCTGCATCGGGGCGGCGCTCTGCGCTCCGAGACCGTGCCCGATCCGGTGCCCGCGCCCAATGAGGCGGTGGTCAGGGTTCATGCGTGCTCGATCTGCGGCTCCGATCTGCACGCCTTCCACGGCAAGCACCCGCGTCTCACGTTCCCGCGCATCCTCGGCCACGAATTCGCGGGCGAGATCGTCGCGCTCGGCAAGGACGTGCGGGGTTTTCACGCCGGCGAGCGCGTCTGCTGCGACATTGATTTCGCCTGCGGCACGTGCGGGCCGTGCCGCGAGGGCCGCGGCAACATTTGCGAACAGTTGAAGACGATGGGTTTCGACCGCGACGGCGCGTATGCCGAATACGCGGCGGTGCCCGACTTCAACCTCCATCGGCTGCCGGAGAACGTGAGCTACGACCAGGCCTCGGCCGTGCAGGTGCTCGGGATCAGCTATCACGCGGTCGCCGACCGCGTGAAGCCGAAAGCGGGGGAAAGCATCGCGGTGATCGGTGCCGGCCCGGTCGGTCTCGGCGCCGCGCTGATCGCGCGCGCGCTGGGTGCGAAAGTGACGATACTGGACGTCCTCGACTACCGCCTCGCCCTGGCACAGCGGCTCGGCATACCGGGAACGGTCAACGCCACCGACGGCGACCTACGCGAGCGCGCGCTGGCGGCGACCGGCGGGCGCGGTTTCGACCGGGTCGTCGAGTGCGTGGGCGGGTTCCAGGAGCGCACCGTCGCCGACGCGGCGCGTATCGTGAAGCGCGGGGGACAAATCACGGTGGTGGGAACGTTCCCCGAGAACAAGGCGACAATTCCCATCGCCTACCTCAAGGACCGCGAGATCGACCTCAATTTCTCGCGCGGGAACTTCCGGGCCTTCCCGCCGTGCCTGCAAATGATCGCGAGCGGTCAGGTGGACCCCGACCGCTATATCAGTCATCGCTTCCCGCTTGAACGCGCCGAGGAGGCTCTCAAGCTGCTGGAAGCCCGCAACGTGGAGGCGCACAAGATCGTGCTTCATCCCCAGAATTTTGCCGGCCGTAGCCCGGCAAAATCCTGACCCGTGCGACAGTTACCAAGGACCTGCCGGGGGAGAACGGGAGGAGATGGCGATGACACGGAGATCAATAAAGCGCTCACGGCCCCCGCGGTGAAGAAACGCCAGAACGCCGCCGGCATCAAGGTGGAATAGCCGGCCCGGGGCTGCTTCTCACCGGCGGCTCACGAAGCCCCCGCCGGCGTATCGCCTCGATGATCGCCGCGTTGTCCCACTCGCCCTCGCCGCGCCGCATGCAATCCCCGAGCATCTGCGCATATAAGGTCGCGAACGGCAGGTCCTGCCCGGCGACCCGTGCCTGATCGAGCATCAGCTTGAAGTCCTTGAGGCTCTGGTCCACGCGGCTCTGCGGGTTCCTGAACTCGCGGTGCGCCATCATTGGGCCCTTCACGTCCATCACCTGCGAGTAGGCCGCCGAGCCCTTCGCTACCTCGAGGAACGCCACCGGGTCGAGCCCGAGACGCTCGGCGAACACCAGCCCTTCCGCCATCGCGGCGCGGTTCAAGCCCAGGATCAGGTTCACCGCGAGCTTCGCGCGCGAGCCGTTGCCCACGGCGCCGATGTAGTAGCGGCGCGCGCAGATTGCGTCGAGCACCGGGGCCGCGTGCTCCATGACCGGACGCTCGCCGCCGACGAGCCCCACACCCTGGCCTTCGGCCACCTGCCGGCTGGTGCCGGACACCGGCGCTTCGAGCAGGCGCACGCCGCGCCCCTCGGCACGCGCGGCGAGCGCGGCGAGGCGGTCCGGATCGCAGGTGCTCATGCAAATCACGGTGCACGGCTCCGCGCCGCCGCCGGAGGTTTCGGCGATCCCGCCCCCGCCCTCGACGACGTCCTCGACCTGGTCGGTGTTGAAGACCGCCAGCACGAGCGTAGCGCACGTCCTAGCGGCTTCGGCGACCGACGCGGCCGCCTTCGCTCCGAGCTTTGCGGCCGCGGTGCGCTTCTCCGGGTCCACATCGAAGGCGACGACCTCGAAGCCCGCCCGCATGAGCCGCTGCGCGCACGCCGCGCCCAGCAATCCCGCGCCGATAACGCCGATCTTCAACCTGCCCCCCGTTTCCGCCCGCGCCCCGCAACTATATGCCATAGCGCTCGGCGCGGCGAACCTCGCCTTCGTCGCCGCGCTCCAGGGCCTCGCGCTCATCGCCGCTGACCTCGCCGCGGCGGTTGCGGGCGTGGCCGCCATCGTTCACGGCGCGCGGCGCGCGTTGTGGTCGCCGCTCAGGACGCGCCGCAATCCCCTGCTCTGGATACTGCACGCTTCCTACGCGTGGATCGTCGTCCACTTCGCGCTCTTCACCTTCGCGTACTGGCGGCGCTCACCCGGCCGCGCCTCGACGGGCTGCCGGGCTGATCAGGTCGTGCCGGACGCGTTCCCGGTTTCGCCGGGCCCGCCCGCAGGCTGATCCGCGCTCTCCGGGAGCTGCGGTCTGCTCTTCCCCTGCTTGCGCAGCCTTTTTTCCTCCTGCTTTCTCTTCTTCGCCAGCTCTCTCTGACGCTTTTCAAACTGAAAATTGGGTTTTGCCAACTTGCGACCTCTCCTAGTAGCTGTGGTTAGTCGAAAAAGAATAACACGCCGGACACGGCTACACCTTCAGATCAGGTATTGCCCGATTTTCCCCCGGACCACCTTCGCATCATCCGCTTTCATGGACGCCCCATGGCAAGGCCGGAAAGACGCATTTTGCGCCACCCCGGGAGTCAAATGGAAGAAGAACGCGATGGCGGGATCGGGGCCGCGGCACCCGTTTCTCCCGCTGCGCGAGCTTGCCGGCGAATCCCGATCTCAGGTATATAGTCAGGTTTTCGCGGAAAGCCGGATTCGAAATGAGATCAAGGCCCAGGGCGAAGACGATCGTGATAGCCGCCGCGGTCCTCGCGGCGGCGGTGCTCGGGTACTGGGGCTACGACACGTATCAGAAAAAGGAACTGCGCACGGCGGTCACGGCGCTCCTGACGGAGGCGGGAACGCGGCTGCGCGAGGCGCTCGCCATCGAGGCGGGCCCGCCGGCGGCGGACCGCCAGGAAACCATGCGCAGGCTCGACGCCTACGCCGCGGCGGTGGAGCAGAACCTGCAGGCCCTGAAGCGCCTGAACGCCGCGGCCGACCAGACGCTCGCGGACGCTGCGGACGACTACCTTGTGACCGGCCGCGAGATTCTGCGCAGGCAGGCCGCGATCCACCGTTACCGCCAGCTGCTCTCGGAGAGCCTGCAGGGGCTGCGGGACCGCCTGGGGGCGGACAGCCGTACCGGGTCATGGGTCCGGGACGCGGTGCGCGACAAGGACCGGGTCGAGAAGGACTACCGTGACTACCGGCTCGCGGCCGGCGCATTCGGCACGCTGCTCGAGTCGCTTCCCGCCGCGCAGGCAAAGATCGCACGCCGCATCGGGGTGGCGGTGCCGATCGAGGAAAGCCTCATCAGGGAGGCGCGCAACCGGGCGGCCGACGACCTGAAGCAGGCGACCGGCGAGGTCGAGAAGATCAGAAAGCTCGTCCCCGTCCGCTAGTGCCGTTCCAGCTCGTTTCTCCAGATTGCGGCGATTCGGCTGGCGCGGATAGTCGGCACCTGGAGAAACGGCTGGAGCGGCGGCGGCCGTTGCGGCGTAGGCTACGCATGGCAGACTGGCTGCCGGCGGCTCTTTGTGAAGGAGACATGATGGAAAAGCTCGCGCAGATATTGTTTCTGCTGGGACTCGCGGCATGGCTCGGATGGGTGATCGCGAGGCGCTATCTGGATTCGGACTTCAAGGACAAGGAGATGCGCGACCTGCCGACCGACCAGCAGGTCCAGCGGCACATCAAATACATGCGGCAGGATCTTTCCATGCTCGCCGTCACCAACTTTGCGATCCTGCTCGTGCTGGTTTACGCGCTCATCCTGAAGCTCTGAAGCGCGCGGCGCCGTGAGGGGCGCCGCGCGTGAAGGTCGTCATCGCGTTCGGCGGCAACGCGCTGCTGCTGCTCCTCACCGACGTTGACGCCGTGTACTTGGGATGAGGAACGAGCCACCCGCAGCCCATCCGCGAGACGATGCCGGATCAACTGCGGCAACATTCGTTTGCGCCCGGCTCGATGGGGCCCAAGGTCAAGGCCGTCTGCCGCTTCGTCGAAACGGGCGGCAGCTTCGCCGGCATCGGCCGGCTCGAAGACGCCGCCGAGATCCTGGAGGGCCTGCGCGGCACGATCGTGCGCCGGGCGGGCGTCAGCCTCGATTTCGTCAACGACGCGGCCTCGCAGCAGGGCTGAAGTGCTTCCGCGATTGAGCTTTCCTCACGCTGCGCAGCGCCGGTGCGGGTAAAATAACGCTCTTTCCGGGCGTTTCCGAACCCGTTCCCGAGCACCAATGTCCGAGTCCCGCCGCGAGGCGATCGTCGTCCGCGGCGCGCGCCAGAACAACCTCAAGAACCTCTCGCTCGAGCTGCCCCTGAACGAGCTCGTCGTCGTCACGGGCGTCTCCGGCTCGGGCAAGTCCTCGCTCGTTTTCGACACGCTCTACGCGGAGGGACAGCGCCGCTATGTCGAGACGTTCTCGCCGTACGCCCGGCAGTTCCTCGACCGGATGGACAAGCCGCGCGTGGACGCGATCGAGGGCATCCCGCCGGCGATCGCCATCGACCAGGTGAACCCGGTGCGCACCTCGCGCTCGACGGTGGGCACGATGACCGAGCTCAACGATCATTTGAAGCTCCTGTTCGCGCGCGCCGCGAATCTCTACTGCCGGGGATGCGGGCGGCGGGTCGCGCGCGATACGCCCGACACGATCCACGCGGACCTCGCCGCCCGGGCGGCGGGCGCGGGCGATCCGCGGCTCGTCATCGCGTTTCCCGTCACCGTGCCGAGGAATTTCTCGCGCGCGGAGGTCATGCAGCTGCTGGAGCGGCAGGGCTATACCCGGATCCACGCCGAGCGCGGCGGCATCATCGAGATGGTGCAGGACCGCGTGCGCATGTCCTCCACGGAACGCGCTCGGGTGATCGAGGCGCTCGAAGCCGCGCTCAGGGTCGGCCGGGGCCGCGTCAACATCTACCCGCTCGCCCAAACCACCCCGTCACCTTCCGGTGCCACCCCTCCTTCGAAAGGAGGGGAAAAGACCACCCCGTCACCTTCCGGTGCCACCCCTCCTTTGAAAGGAGGGGAGAAGAATTCTCTCCCCTCCTCATTGAGGAGGGGTGCCGGAGGCGAAGCCGACGGCGGGGTGGTGTGGAGATACTCCACCGACCTTCACTGTCCGGACTGCGACATCCACTACCAGGAACCGACGCCGAGCCTGTTCTCCTTCAACTCGCCGGTCGGCGCGTGCGAGACCTGCCGCGGATTCGGCCGCGTGATCGGCGTGGACTACGGCCTGGTGATCCCCGACGAAGCGAAGACGCTGCGCGAGGGCGCGATCCGGCCCTGGAAGAGCGAGTCCTATCGCGGCTGGAACGACGACCTCGTCGAGTACGCGAAGAAGCGCGGGGTGCCGACCGACACACCGTGGCGCAATCTCACCGCCGCGCAGCGGCAATGGGTGATCGACGGCGACCCGGGCTGGATCGGCTGGCGCAAGTCCTGGCCCGGGAACTGGTATGGCGTCAGCCGCTTCTTCAAGTGGCTCGAGACCAAGGCGTACAAGATGCACGTGCGCGTGCTGCTCTCGCGCTACCGCGCCTACACCCCGTGCGAAGCGTGCGGCGGCGCGCGCCTGAAGACCGACGCTCTGCTGTGGCGCGCGGGGAGCGCGGAAAATGCGGATGCCGTCCTCGACGCCTCGATGCGCTTCAGGCCGCAGGGCGTGAAGTGGGACGCGCAGCGGCTCGCGTCCCTGCCGGGATTGTCGCTGCACGACATCATGCTGCTGCCGATCGGGAAGACGCGGGCGTTCTTCGAGAACCTCCGCCTTCCCGCGCCGCTCGACGAGGCGGCGGAGCTGCTGCTGGCCGACATCCGCGCGCGGCTGCGCTACGTGACCGACGTCGGGCTCGGCTATCTGACGCTCGACCGCCAGTCGCGCACGCTCTCGGGCGGCGAGGTGCAGCGCATCAACCTCACCACTGCGCTCGGCACCTCGCTCACCAACACCCTGTTTGTGCTCGACGAGCCTTCGATCGGACTGCACCCGCGCGACATGGGCCGCGTGATCGGCATCATGAAGCGGCTGCGCGACGCGGGCAATTCCCTGGTGGTGGTCGAGCACGACCCCCAGATCATGCTCGCCGCCGACCGCATCCTCGACCTCGGCCCGGGGCCGGGCGAGCGCGGGGGGGAAGTGGTGTTCTTCGGCCCGCCGGAGGAATTGAAGCGCGCGCCGGGTTCGCTGACAGCCGATTATCTTTCCGGACGCAGGCGCGCGGATGCGGGGAGCACGAATCACGATTCACGAACCCCCTCCCAACCCTCCCCCTTGCCAAGGGGGAGGGATAGGGTGGGGGTTACGAATCACGCCCTTCGCGTGCTCGGCGCACGCGAACACAACCTGAAAGACATCGACGTGACGATTCCGCTCGAGCGGCTGGTGTGCGTCACCGGCGTCTCGGGCTCCGGGAAGTCCACGCTGGTGCAGGACGTGCTGTATGCGGCGCTGCTCAAGGCCAAGGGCCGTCCGACCGAAGCGCCGGGCGCGCATCGCGCGCTGAAGGGGCACGAGCGCATCGGCGAGATCGTGCTGGTGGACCAGTCGCCGATCGGCCGCACCACGCGCTCGAACCCGGCGAGCTACGTGGGCGCATTCGACGCGATCCGCCGCCTGTTCGCGGCCGCGCCGGCAGCGAGCGAGCGGCGCTACACGGCGGGGACCTTCAGCTTCAATTCCGGCAACGGCCGCTGCCCGGCGTGCAGCGGCAACGGCTTCGAGCACATCGAGATGCAGTTCCTCTCGGACGTCTACCTGCGCTGCCCCGACTGCAATGGCCGGCGCTACCGGCCGGAAGTGCTGGAGATCAAGCTGGAGCCTCCCGCCGCGTCGCGAATCGCGGCATCCCCTCCTGCCCGAGGAGGGGTGGCGCAAGGCGCCGGGGTGGTGGGAGACGAATCACGAATCACCGCGAAGTCCATCGCGGACGTGCTGGACATGACCGTGACGGAGGCCGTCGAATTTTTCCGGGATTCCCACGAGGTCGCGCGCGCTCTGCGCCCCCTCGTGAAC
>DAIDBG010000299.1 GCA_027310225.1 bacterium
ACTCAACCCTCCTCGACCGCCAAGACACCGACAACAAAAAAACGCAGCAGAACAAGATCCCATCGAACCGCCAAGGCCGCCAAGCCCGCCAAGAAGATCAAACTCAAACTGCAAGAAAAATCAAAACGGATGAAGCTGCCAGTTTCACTTCCTGTTCCTGTTCTTGAATTGGTTTCCTTGGCGTTCTTGGCGGCCTTGGCGGTTCATTTGCCTTTGAAGCTCGGCTGGCGCTTTTCGACGAAAGCGGTCACGCCTTCGGCGAAGTCGCGCGTCCCCGCGCAGCGCGCAAAAGCCTCGACCTCGGCGGCAAGCTGCGCTGCGAGCGACTGATCATGACCCTGGTTGACGAGGCGCTTCGTTTCTCCGAACGCGGCGGTCGCTCCCTGCGCCAGCCGGCGCGCGATGTTCCCGGTCTCCGCGGCAAGCTTCTCCTCTTCCACCACCCAGTTCACCAGCCCCATGCTCAACGCGGTGCGCGCGTCGAATGCGTCCGACAGCAGCACCAGCTCGAGCGCGCGGCGCGCGCCCACCAGCCGCGGCAGGAACCAGGTCGCGCCGCCGTCGGGGCTCGTTCCAATCCGGCTGTAGGCGAGCGTGAATTGAGTGCCTTCCGCTGCGATGGCGAGATCGGCCGCCGCCATCAGGCTCACGCCGGCGCCGGCGACCGCCCCGTGTACGCTCGCCAGCACCGGCTTCGGCGCGCGCCGCAGCGCGAGGATCGCCCGGTGCAGCTCCGCCGTGCCCTCCCTCGCGAGCTGCGGCATGCGTTGAAGGTTGGCGTGAAAGGCCGACACGTCGCCGCCGGCGAGAAACGCCGGCCCGGCCCCGCGCAGCACCACCGCCCGCACCGCGCGATCGCGCTCGGCCTGTTCGCACGCCGCGCGCAACTCGACGATCGCCGCCGTGTCGAGCGCGTTCATCACCGCCGGGCGGTTGAGCGTGATGGTTGCGATTCCGTCGGCCACCGAGTAGATAACCGTGTCGCTCATAGCGGCGATTCGGGAATCCCGAAGGATGAAGGATGAAGGATGAGGGATGACCCCCGCGGCGCAGCCGTTGGAGCCAGGTCACCCTTCATCCTTCCGCCTTCATCCTTCCGCCGGCGCGGCTCACGGCGCCGGATTCGGCTGGTGCCCGCGGCTCTCCATCCCAGGCCACGAGGTCCTGCCGCGCAACGCCTCGAACGTGACCGGCTCGGTGCTCTGGTGGACCTCGGTCCTGCCGAAGTCCTTCGGAAAGTCGTCCACCATGATGACCTGCCGGCGCAGCGCCCTGGCCCGCTCCATCACGGCTTTGTCGCCCGGCGAGATCACGCCTTTCGCGACCGCCTCGTCCACGATCTCGTCGGCGAACCGGCCCTGGATCAGGCCGCGCTCGCGCGCATCGCGGATTCTGGCCCCGATCGGCTCCGCCGCGATCACCGCACGCAGTGCCGCCTCGAGCACCGCGACCGGCTCGCGCTCGTCCCCCGGGATGAAGACGCCGCGCGTCAGGCGCTCGCGGACCGCGGAAGGCTCCAGCAACAGCCCCACCACGCGGTGCCCGAGCTCGTCGCGCGGCGGCGGAAACTCGCGCCCGTACGGGAAGATGAAAGGAAAGATCACGCCGCGCAGCGCCCACGCGAGGAGACGGCCCGGCAGATTCTGGAACAGGCCGTAGAAAGCCTCCTCGATCCGGTTGAGCGCATCCTGCACCGACCAGTCGAGCAGCGGCAGGTCTTCGGCCGGGCGGGCGTCGTCCTCGTAGCGCTTGAGCGCGGCCGACGCGAGATAAAGGTTGCTCAGGATGTCGCCGAGCCGTGCCGACAGCCGCTCGCGGCGCTTGAGCGCGCCGCCCAGCGCGAACATCGCCACGTCGGCCGCCAGCGCGAATGCGGCGGAGAGCCGCGTGAGCTGCCGGTAATAGCGCCGGGTATGCCGGTCGCCCGGCACCCGCACGAAGCGCGCGCCGGTCAGCCCGAGCCAGAACGCGCGCGCCACGTTCGAGGCGACGAACGCGAGGTGCCCGAAAAACGCCGCGTCGAATTCCCGCAATGCCCTGGCGGGATCGGGCTCGCGGGTCGCCTCGATCTCCCTCAGCACGTAGGGATGGCCACGGATCGCGCCCTGGCCGAAGATGATCATCGAGCGCGTGAGGATGTTCGCGCCCTCCACGGTGATCGCGATCGGCGTTTGCTGGTAGGCGCGGGCGAGGTAGTTGCTCGGGCCCATGCAGATGCCCTTGCCGCCGTGCACGTCCATCGCGTCGTTGATCACCTGCCGGCCGCGCTCGGTGAGATGGTACTTGACGATGGCCGAGACCACGGAGGGCTTCTCGCCGAAGTCCACCGCGCCGGCGGTCATCACCCGCGCCGCGTCCATGATGTAGGTATTGCCGCCGATCCGCGCCAGCGCCTCCTCCACACCCTCGAAGCGGCCGATGGAAAGGCGAAACTGCTGGCGCACGCGCCCGTAGGCGCCGGTCGCGAGTGCCCCCAGTTTGGCGATGCCGCAACCGTTGGCGGGCAGCGAGATCGAGCGGCCGGCGGCGAGGCAGTTCATCAGCATCTTCCAGCCCTGGCCGGCGTAGTCCGCGCCGCCGATCACGTACTCCATCGGCACGAACACGCCCTTGCCCCAGGTCGGCCCGTTCATGAAAACGGCGTTCAGCGGCAGGTGGCGCCGACCGACGTGCACGCCCGGCGTCTGCGCCGGGATCAGCGCGAGCGTGATGCCGAGGTCGTCCTCACCACCGAGCAGGCGGTCGGGGTCATAGAGCCGGAACGCGAGCCCGAGCAGCGTCGCGACCGGTGCGAGCGTGATGTAGCGTTTCTCCCAGGTGAGGCGGATGCCGAGCACGCCCTGCTTTCCTTCCCACTCGCTGCGGCAGACGATGCCGAAATCGGGAATGGCGCCGGCATCCGACCCCGCCTCCGGGTTGGTGAGCGCGAAGCACGGGATCTCGAGTCCCCTCGCGAGCCGCGGCAGGTAATGGTCTTTCTGCGCTTTCGTGCCGTAGTGCAGCAGCAGCTCCGCCGGCCCCAGCGAGTTCGGTACCATGACCGTGATCGCCACCGTGCTGGCGCGCGTCGTGAGCTTCATCACCACCTCGGAGTGCGCGAGCGCCGAGAACCCGAGCCCCCCGTACTCCCTGGGGATGATCATGCCGATGAAGCCCTTGTCCCGGATGAACTGCCAGACGTGCGGCGGCAGGTCGTGCAGCTCGTGCGTGACCTGCCAGTCGTTCACCATCCGGCACAGCTCTTCCACCGGCCCGTCGAGAAACGCGCGCTCTTCGGCGTTGAGCACCGGCTTCGGGTACGCGAGGAGCTTCTTCCAGTCGGGGTTGCCGCTGAAGAGATCGCCGTCCCACTACACCGTGCCGGCATCGAGCGCCTCCTGCTCGGTCTGGGACACCTGCGGCAGGATGCGGCGGAAGAGGTTTAGCAGCGGGCGGCTCACCAGCGCGCGGCGCAGCGGCGTCGGGTTGTCGAGCAGCGCCGCGATGATGAAAACGATCCACAGCGCCGTGACGAGCGTCGCCGGCCAGCCCGAGTAGCCCGTGATCAGGGCGAGGCCCGCCGCGAGCGCCACCGTCCACACCAGGGCGGGCAAACGGTGATAGGCCAGGATCCAGATGACCGCGATCGCGGCGAACAGCATGAGCAACGCAATCATGGAACACACCTTTTTTGTTGCGCGCGCGCCGGCCGAGATGGCGTCGCGGGACGGAGCGCTTCCAGAATACACGCGCGGGAACCGGGCAGCAACCGAGCCGGAGGCAAAAGTCCCGGCGCAACAACGCGTTGCCGCGCGTGCCCGAGGGCGGGACGGCGACGGCCTGTGCTAACATCGAACGAACATTCCTGGCACGGGATTTCAATTGGAGACTTCCGTCGCGAGACAACAGGAGGGGGAACGCGCGGCGATCAGCGCGGACGCCGTGATCGAAATGATCCGGCAGCTCGCCGCCGAGCTGCATCCTTCCCGCGCCACCATCCCCGCTTCGCTCGACGCCCGGCTCGACCAGGACTACGGCTTCGACAGCCTGGGCCGGGTGGAGCTCTTCCTGCGCATCGAGCGGCGCTTCGGCGTGAGCCTGCCGGAAGCGGTCATGGCGGGCGCGGAGACGCCGCGCGACCTGCTGCGCGCAATGCTCGCGGCGAGCCCCGGCCACCCGGCGCGCGCCGGCGCGATCGAGCGCGTTTCCGCGCTCGCGTCGGAATCGGAAACGCCGGACGAGGCGATCACGCTGCCGGAAGTGCTCGCGTGGCACGTGCAGCGCCACCCCGGCCGTCCCCACATCGTGCTGCAGGACGAGGACGGCGCGGAACGGACCGTCACCTATTCCGAGCTCGACCAGGCCGCGCGCGCGGTCGCCGCGGGCCTCGTCGAGCGCGGGCTCGAGCCGGGGCGCGCGGTGGCAATCATGCTGCCGACCAGCGTCGAATACTTCTTCAGCTTCTTCGGCATCCTGCTCGCGGGCGGCATCCCGGTGCCGATCTACCCGCCGGCGCGCGCCTCGCAGATCGAGGACCACCTGCGGCGCCACGCCGGCATCCTCTCCAACGCGCTCACCGAAGCGCTGGTCACGGTTCCCCAGGCCAAGGCGCTCGCGCTGCTGCTCAAGCCCCGGGTGGCGACGCTGAAGCATGTGGTGACGCCGGACGAGCTGATGAAGCCCGGCGCCCCCGCGACCGCGCATCGCGCGAAGCCCCAGGAAATCGCGATGCTGCAGTACACCTCCGGCAGCACCGGCAATCCCAAGGGCGTGGTGCTCACCCATGACAACCTGCTCGTCAACATCCGCGCGATGGCCCGTGCGTTGCGCGTGACGCCGAGCGACGTCTTCGTGAGCTGGCTGCCGCTCTACCACGACATGGGCCTCATCGGCGCGTGGATGGGCAGCCTCATGTACGGGTTCAAGTACCCCGTCATGTCGCCGCTCACTTTCCTCTCGCGTCCCGAGCGCTGGCTGCGCACGATCCACCGCCACGGCGGCACGCTCTCGGGCGGGCCGAACTTCTGCTATGAGCTGTGCCTGCGCAAGATCCAGGACGCCGACCTGGAGGGGCTCGACCTTTCGACGTGGCGCTTCGCCTTCAACGGCGCCGAGCCGGTCTCGCCCGATACGATGGAGGCGTTCTCCCGGCGCTTCGCGCGCTGGGGCTTCAAGCCCGAGGCCATGGCGCCGGTGTACGGGCTCGCGGAAGCAACGCTCGGCGTGTCGTTCCCGCCGCCGTCGCGCGGGCCCAAGCTCGACCGCGTGGACCGCGAGACCTTCACGCGCGCCGGGCGCGCCGTGCCGGTCGCGGCAAGCCATCCCGATGCGCTGACCTTCGTCGCGTGCGGGCAGCCGATCCCCGGCCACCAGATCCGCGTCGTGGACGGAGCCGACCGCGAGCTGCCGGAGCGCGAGGAAGGACATATCCAGTTCAGCGGGCCTTCGGTCACCAGCGGCTATTTCCGCAGCCCCGAGGCGACGCGGGAGCTGCTGCACGGCGAGTGGATGGACACCAGCGACTACGGCTACATCGCCGAGGGCGAGCTCCACATCACGGGGCGGGTCAAGGACGTGATCATCCGCGCCGGCCGCAACATCCACCCCTACGAGCTCGAGGAGGCGGTCGGCGACCTCGACGGCATCCGCAAGGGCTGTGTCGCCG
>DAIDBG010000320.1 GCA_027310225.1 bacterium
CCGTTGACGATTGCGCCGATACAGGGAACGGAAGGAACGCGACGAGGAGAGCGCAAATGGCGCGCAGACGTTGCAGGGGCTTTGACGTCATTTGAGGAATTTAGCGCAAAATCGTCCCGCGCCGGCAGGCCGGTCAGCTCATCCACGATCGTTTTTCGTTCCTCGTTTCTCGTTCATCGATCATCGTTCCGCGTTCATCGTTCATCGGCAGCGCAGCGGAAGCCGATCTGCCGGTGCCCGGTGGCCGGGTTGCGGAACGCGACCGTCCGGTTCCAGCTCACGAGCTTGTCGGGCGTGTCGTCGAAAATATAATTGCCGCCGCGCACGATGCGCTCGCCCGGAGCCGCCGGGTCCTCTCGCCCGTCTTCGGCGCGGTACGGGTACGGCCGGTCGAGCGTGCTGGTCCATTCGAGCAGGCTCCCCGCCATGTCGAGCAATCCTTCGGGAGTCGCCCCGCCAGGGCGGCTGCCAACCGGCACCGTGGTCCCGCTGGGCAGGCCGATCACCGCGAGTTCCGGCGTGGGCATCGCGTCGCCCCACGGAAACTCGCGCCCCTGCATCCCGCGGGCGGCGGCCTCCCACTCGACCTCGGTCGGCAGCCGCGCGCCGCGCCAGCGGCAATAGGCGAGCGCGCCGGCCCAAGTGACCTCCGTCACCGGGTGGTTGTCGTGGCCCGGATTGGGGACAAAGCGCCCGTCGCGCACGCCGATACGCGCGTCCTCGTCGTCCGTGTCGAGGATCGTATAGGGCGAAGGACGGCTCGAGAATTCAAGAAACAGCCGCCGATCCCGCGGCGCGAAGTTTTCCGGATTCGTCTTCCCGCCGAGCGCGGCGCCGGAAGGCTTCACCGGCAATGCATTCAGGAACTCGGCGAACTGCGCGTTCGTCACCTCGGTGCGGTCCATCCGGAACGCCTTGATCGTCACGCGGTGCTCCGGCATCGCGGCCCGGTTCGCCAGCGGATGCTGCGCCGGCGAGCCGATGGTGTAAGTGCCGCCCGGGATACGCACCATCGAGGAATGCTGCCGCGCCGAGGCGGGCGCGGTCTGCGCGTTGAACGGCTCGGCCTGCGGAAACTGCGGCGGCGGCGTCATGGGTGATGCCGTCTGCGCCGCCACGCCCGCGCTGAAGGCAATCGAAAGCGCAGCCGATACGAGCCGCGCGCACAGCGCCGGATGGATGGCGGTCATGACCGATCGAGCGCGTAGCGTCCGGGGCCGTGCGCGAACACGAACAACAGCCCGCCCGCGATCGCCAGGTTCTTCATGAAGTGGATCTGCTGGTTCTGGACCTGGTCGGCCGGAACACTCCAGTAAGCGTGAAAGATGAACATGGTGGCAACGGTGAACAGGGCCAGCGCCAGCGCGACCCACCGGCTCTTCCAGCCGAGCAGCAGCAGCGCGCCCGCGCCCAGCTCGAGCACGGCCGCCGGCCAGATCAGGAGCTCGGCCGCGGGCATGCCGTAGGACTTCATGTACGCGATGTTGGGACCCATGTAGGCGAATTTTGTGTAGGCCGACCAAAGAAAAAGCAAAGCCAGCCCGACCCGGCCCAGCACATCCGCCCAATCGGATAATGCAGCGAATTTCGATTCGATCGTATTGGTCGCCATATACCCTCCGTTGTCTGCTAGTTAAACCGGTAAGCGTCCATGCTGAGCACGCCGGATTGTATGCTTGAATGAATGCGCTGCGCGCCGCCGCCCGGATCGCCGGCGCCGAGCGCGACGAACAGCGGTATCAGGTGCTCGTCGGTGGGATGATTGCGCACGGCGTGCGGCGCTTTCTCGCGGTAGGCGACGAGGTCCGCGTTGCGCCCCGACAACAGAGCGGAGGCGAGCCATTCGTTGAACTCGACGGTCCATGGCTGCGGCGCGGGGCTGCCCCGCTGGTGCCGCAGCTCGCGCAGATTGTGCGTGGCCCCTCCGGAAGCGACCATCAGCACGCCCTCGTCGCGCAGCGGCCGCAGCGCTTTGCCGAGCCGCACGTGATGGCCGGGACCGAGACGGCTCTGGATCGAGAGTTGCGTCACCGGAATGTCCGCCTCGGGGTACATCAGGATGAGCGGTGTCCAGGCCCCGTGGTCGAGGCCGCGCTCCGGATCGATCTGCGCCGGCAGCTCGTTTTCGTCGAGGAGCCCGGCGACCCGCTTCGCGAGTCCTGGCGCGCCGGGCGCTGGAT
>DAIDBG010000229.1 GCA_027310225.1 bacterium
GTGTTGACCCACACTGTGCCGGCCTGCAGGCGTTCCGACATCATGAGCGCGCGGCGCATGTTCTGCGTCCACACGCCGGCGGCGAGGCCATAGACCACGTCGTTGCCGATCGCGACCGCTTCCTCCTCGTCCTTGAACGGGATCACGGAGAGCACCGGGCCGAACACCTCCTCCTGCGCGATGCGCATGGAATTCTTCACGCCGGTGAAGATGGTGGGCTCGACGAACCAGCCGCTGCCGCATTCCGGACGCGCGGCCTTGCCCCCGCCGAGCACCGGCTTCGCGCCTTCGCCCTTCGCGATCTCGATGTAATCGAGGATCTTCTTGAACTGCGGCGGGTTGGTGACCGGTCCCACCTGGGTGTCGAGATTCATCGGGTTGCCCATCTTCGCGGTCTTCGCGAAGGCGACGAGCTTTTCGACGAACTGATCGTGAATGCTCTGCTGCACCAGCAGGCGCGAGCCGGCGATGCAGGTCTGGCCGGTGGCGGCGAAGATGCCTGAGACCACGCCTTTGACGGCGTTTTCCAGGTGAGCGTCGTCGAACACGATGTTGGGCGACTTGCCGCCCAATTCCATGCTCACGCGTTTCATTCCCTTCGCCGCCGTCTGGTAAATGAGCGTGCCGGTCCGATCCGATCCGGTGAAGGCGACCTTGGCGACCAGCGGGTGCTCGACGAGCGGGGTGCCGACGTCAGGGCCGAAGCCCGTGACGACGTTGACGACGCCCGGCGGGAATCCCGCCTGCTCGATCAGCTTCATGAACTCGAGGGTCGAGGCGGAGGTGAATTCGGAGGGCTTGATCACCACCGTGTTGCCGGCGGCGAGGGCGGGTGCGAGCTTCCAGGCAGTGAGCAGCAGGGGAGAGTTCCAGGGGACGATTGCAACGACCACGCCGAGCGGCTCGTAACGCGTGTAGTTGAGCATGTCGGGCTTGTCGGTGGGGATGACATGCCCTTCGATCTTGTCCGCCAGCCCGCCGTAGTAGTAATACCACTGCGCCATGTAGGCGGTCTGCGCGCTCATTTCGGCGTAGAGCTTGCCGTTGTCGTGCACCTCGATCTCGGCGAGCGCCTTCGATTTCTCGCCGATGAGATCGCCGAGCCGGCGCAGCAGCGCGCCGCGCTTCGAGGCGTTCAGCTTCGGCCATTCGCCCGAGGTGAACGCCTTGTGCGCGGCGCGCACGGCGCGGTCGGCGTCCTGCGCGTTCCCCTTCGGGATCAGCGCCCACGGCTTGCCGGTGAACGGGTTGTCGCTCTCGAAATGCTCGTTGGAGGCTGACTCGACCCATTCGCCTCCGATGAACATCTTGTATCTGGCCAGCGTGCTGGTTGGGGTATCCATATATTTCTCTCAAGAGTTCCCTCTCCCCGTATCAACGGGGAGAGGGGTAGGGTGAGGGGTGGTCTGGAGCGCTTGATATATCGCTTGCATGACGTCATCGGTCTTCGATAGAACATCGTTGTTCCAGAATCTCAATACTCGATAACCGGCTGCTTCCAGACCGTCAGTGCGCTTCGAATCGTACGGTATCTGTTCCTGGTGTCGACCGCCATCAACCTCGATCACCAAACGGTGTTCGAGGCAAATGAAATCAACTATGTATGGGCCCAAGGGATGCTGTCTTCTAAACTTGAATTCCCCGAGATCGGGGAGAGGGGGTGTTACTTGAAAGCTTGCTCCACTCCCAGCAGGGCTTCGCGAAAGCGATTCCTGAGCGTGGGGCCGTCGCGCACCGGCAGCACCATCGGCGCCGGCTTCGTCGTCACCTTGATGGTGGCGAACACCGGGCCGGGCTGGCGGTAGAGGCGGGGTATCCAGGTCTTGAGCTGGGCCGCGCCGTAGATCGTGCCGGAGGCGCGGAAACCTGCCGCCTTGGCCATGCTGGCGAGGTCCACCCCGAAGCGGGTGTGGGTCTGCTGCATGCCGGTCTCGCCGTAGTGCTCGTTGTCCTCGACGATGATCGCGAGGTTGCGCGGCTGCTGGACGCCGATGGTGGCGAGGCTGCCCAGCCCCATCAGCATGTCGCCGTCGCCCGTGATGACCAGCACGCGGCGCTTGGGCTGCGCGAGCGCGAGCCCGAGGCCGATCATCGCGGTGCCGCCCATGCCGCCCCAGGTATAGAAGTTGAGCGGGTTGTCGCCCGCCGCGGCCGTGTCCCAGCACGGCGCGCCGAGTCCGGCCACGACCAGCGCGTCGCCGCGGTGCTTCAGGATCTCCGCGGCGACCTCGCGCCGGTCCAACGTCGGTTTTCTATGCTTCATAAATTAGCCGCCAAGGCGCCAAGGCGCCAAGAAAATCAAAACAATAATCGAACCGCCAAGGCCGCCAAGCGCGCCAAGTATCGTTAAATCGGGACGCTTTGCGCCGGTTTAACTCCGCGTGTTCGAACGGACCAGATGCTCGCCGTTCAACACGCGGGACATTCTTCAGCAGTACCTCCTTACCCCTCACTCCTGACTGCTCGCGACCCACCCCCTCCACGAACTCCCCTCCTGCCGGAGGGGTAAGCCGGGGTTTCGAAGAATATGCCTGCGCACATTCGAGCCGGCGAACGCCCGACGCGATGCAGCGCGGCGGGCCGGGCGGGGTGCCCGCGCAGCGCCGGGGTGGTGGGAGTCGGATCACGGCTCACAGATCACGGCTCACTTGAATTGTTTGGCGCCGACCACGCGCTGCGAGATCAGCACCGCGACGGCACGGAAGGTATTGAACGCGAGCCGGGTTGCCGCCGAAACGGTTTCCCCGACTTCGGCGGCGCGTTCCACCGACTGTATTGCCACTCCCATCGCGGCCAGCGCCGGCGCGGTGCCCTGCGACATCGGCACCTGCCACGGATTGAATTCGCCCCAATGGCCGCGCATGGTGACGAGCATCAGCAGCGGCACCCGGCACTCGATGATCGTGCCGAGCATGTTGATGCAGTTGCCCACGCCGCTCGACTGCATGAGCAGCACGCTGCGGCTGCCGCCGAGCCAGGCGCCGACGGCGAGCGCCACGCCTTCCTCCTCCGTGGTGAGCGGAACCGCCTGCATCGCGCGGTCCGCACGGACGAGCTCGATCAACCGGGCGTGCCCGGAGTCCGGGACATAGGCGACCTGGCGCACGCCGTTCTGCGCGAGGATGCGATGGATCTCGTCCGGCCATGAAGACGCGGGGGATCCGTGAGCCGTGATCCCCGAACGATGCCCGCTTTTCTGCACGGCATTTCGCATTTTCCTGAATTCCCTGGTTGTTCAAGTCTGGGCGCGCCCCCCGGGATTTCCAGACGCCGCGGGTCAGGGCGACTTCTTCAGCCCGATCTGCTCCATGATGCGCGCGAGGTAGGCGTCTTCGGCGGCGATCAGCTTGCCGAATTCTGCCGCCGGGAGGAATCCGGGGCGCACGTAGAGCTTCTCGGTGGCCGCGGCGAACTCGGCGCTTTGCGCGACCTCGCGGATCGCCTTTTCCAGCACGGAGATGACCGCCTGCGGCGTGCCCCTGGGCACCGCGATGCCGCGCCACGCATCGAGCGCGACGTCAATGCCGAGCTCGCGCGCGGTGGGAACGTCGGGAAACGCCGGATCGCGCTGGGCCGAGAGCGCGACCAGCAGGCGGAGCCTTCCGGCCTGAACGTGGCCCGCGAGCGCCCCGGGGAATTGCACCGCCGCGTCAATCTGGCCGCCCATCAGGTTGGGCACGATCTGCGCGGCTGCGTAGGGCACATCCGTCACCCGGGCGCCGGCGGTCCTGAACAGCGCGACCGCCGAGATGTGCGTGTGGCTGCCGACGCCGGAGTTGGCGACCGTGATCGCGTCGGGGCGCGATTTCGCGTCCGCGAGAAGCTCCTTGAACGTCTTCCACTTCGAATCGCTGCGGACCGCGACCACCACCGATTCCAGC
>DAIDBG010000237.1 GCA_027310225.1 bacterium
GGTCGAGGAAGTTGCGCATCTGCGCCGCCATGTTGCCGAAGCGCGTGGGCACCCCCAGGATGATGGCGTCCGCATCCGCCAGTTGCTCGGGCTTCGCGAACGGGACGTGCGCGAACGCCCTGCGCGCGGCGGCCGCGCCGCTCTTTTCGAGAGCGTCTGCCGGCATCAGCTCCGGCACCTGGTAGATCGTCACCTCGGTGTCCTCGACTTCGCGCGCGCCCGCCGCAACCGCCTCCGCCATTTTGTAGATATGGCCGTACATGCTGTAGAACACGACTTGAATTTTCGTTGCCATGACTGTCTCCTTGATGCGTTCCGCTCCGCGCTCCCGACTGATTGATCTGCCGTGTTGATTGGTTGCCCTCACGCCGGTTCGGCGACGCGTTCGCCGGCGAGCCGCAGCGCCACGAGCGCCACGCGCTTGCCGAGGTGCTCCGCGGTCCTGAGATCGCTCTGCAGTATCGCCTCCGCGCCCTGATCCACGCTCGACTGCGTCATCGAGCCTCCGAAACCGCCCAGGCGGTTGAGATCGTTTACCGTGCCCTTGCTCGAGTTGTTGCCCGGCATCAGGCCCAGGCCCACCCAGACCATGCCATGCTGCATGGCGAAGGTGAAGAGCTGGACCAGCGAATTGAATTTGTCTCCGCTCTGGCTGGCGGAATGGGTGAAGCCCGCGGCGATCTTGTCCTTCCAGCCCTGCGTGAACCACACCTTGGCGCTCGCGTCCATGAAGGCCTTGAATTGCGCCGACACGCTGCCCATGTAGGTCGGCGCGCCGAAGATGATGGCATCGGCTGCGTCGAGATCCTGCCAGTGCTTCTCCACGTCGGCGACCGGGATCAGCTTGGCTTCGACGCCCTCTTCGGCGGCTGCGCCGCGCGCGACCGCTTTCGCCACTTCGGCCGTGTGGCCGTAGCCGCTGTGATATACGATTGCAACTTTCGTCATGTCCATTCCTTTCAGGTTTCATTCCCGAATCACGATTCACGATTCACGGTCTTCACGGCAGATCGAAGAGCAATACCTCGGCTTCACGGGCGGCCTTCAGCTCGATCGCGGATTCGCTCTCGATCTTGACGCCGTCGCCGCCCTTCATCGACGTGCCATTGGCTTTAACCGTTCCGCGCGCAACGTGTAGATAGGCGCGGCGTCCCGGCGCCAGGCGGTGCGTCACTGCGTCCTTGCCGTCGAGCATCGAGGCGTAGACGTACGCGTCCTGGTGGATCGTGACCGAGCCGTCGCGTCCGTCGAGCGAGGCGATCAGGCGCAGCCGCCCCTTCTTCTCGGCCGCGCCGAACTGCTTTTCCTCGTAGCTCGGCTGCACCCCGGTGATCCTGGGTTCGATCCAGATCTGCAGCAGGTGAACGCGCTCGCCGCGCGAAGGATTGAACTCACTGTGGCGCACGCCGCTGCCGGCGCTCATGCGCTGCACGTTGCCCGGCCGAATGATCGAGCCGTTGCCCATGCTGTCCTTGTGCTCGAGCGCGCCCTCCAGCACGTAGGTGATGATCTCCATGTCGCGGTGGCCGTGCATGCCGAAGCCCTGCCCCGCCTCGACCGTGTCGTCGTTGATCACGCGCAGCGCGCCATAGCCCATCTCGCGCGGATCGTAGTAATCGGCGAACGAGAAGGTATGCCAGGTGTCGAGCCAGCCGTGGTTGATGTGGCCGCGTTCTTCCGCTTTTCTCACTGTCAGCAATGGCGTCTCCTTGCGCGGTGTCCAGTGACTCGCACTGAACGGCTGAGTGGATGATAGGGCCTGGGCGGGCGCGCTGAAATCGGAATAATCTGACCGAGTCGCTCAAATATGGTGAACGAAATAATCTAGCATGGGCCGCGGGTTACGCTGCCGTGCTCGATTTTTTCATCGGGATTCTTAGGCCGTATCTGAAGCTTGAGCCGCTGCCCGCGGCGCAGCACTTCGACCGGCACGCTCCCGCCGAGCTTCTCCTCGGTCAGCAGGCGATGCAGGTCGTCGAAGCCCGCGATGGGTTGGCCGGCGAATCCGATGATGACGTCGCCCTGCTCGAGGCCGGCGCGGCTCGCGGGTCCGCCGCGTTCGATCGCGGCGGCCTGCACGGCCCCGTCGCGCTCGAGCCCGTAGTGCCGCACCAGGCGCCGCGGCAGCACGATGTTCTGCCCGGCAATGCCGAGCCGCGCGCGCCGCACGCGCCCGTGCCTCAAGAGCTGGGCGATGGTCACCTTGGCGGTGTCGATCGCGGTGGCGAAGCAGATGCCCTGCGCCGGCAGGATAACCGCCGTGTTGACGCCGATGACCTCGCCCTTCGATGACACCAGCGGCCCGCCCGAATTGCCCGGGTTGAGCGCGGCGTCGGTCTGGATCACGTCGTCCATCAGCCGGCCGCTCTGCGACCTCAGCGAGCGGCCGAGCGCGGACACGACGCCCGCCGTGACGGTGCACTGAAAGCCGTAGGGGTTGCCGATCGCGACCGCAAGCTGGCCCACCCGCAGGCTGCGGGACTCGCCGAGGCGGACCGACGGCAGCTTGTGCCCGGCGACGCGCACCACCGCGAGATCGGTGTCGGGATCGTCGCCGATCAGGTCGGCCTGGAGCGCCTGTCCGTCGTTAAGCGTGACGCCGATCCCGGCGGCGCCGCTGACGACGTGGCTGTTGGTGACGATCAGGCCGTCGGGGGTGAACACGAAGCCCGAGCCGCTGCCGCCTGCTTCGCGCCCGCGCACGCGCCGCCGGACGTCAATGCGCACCACTGCGGGGCCGACCGTTTCGGCCACGTGCGTGACGGCTCGCGAGTACGTGTCGAGCAACGGCTCGTCGCCCGAAGACCCTGAGATTGGTGCGGGATTGGTGGGGTGACCCGATTCGTCCAGCATTCCGGGGAAATGGGGGCGGCCGGGACGCGTATCAAGCAACGCGTCCCCTGAAGGATGAGGGATGAGGGATGAAGGATGACCCCCGCAGTGCGGGACTAAAAACCAGGTCAGCCTTCATCCTTCCGCTTTCATCCTTCAGGTGGAGCCGTGTTCAGGTCATCCTTCATCCTTCATCCTTCATCCTTCATCCTTCTGTCGTCAGGCCTTGCCGGCGGGCGTATGCACGGCCGCCCGCCGCCGATCTCTTCATCGGGCGCCGGCCGGTGCGCGCCGACCAGCAGCGTGCAGGCGGCGGGAATCACGTAGAGCGTGAGCAGCGTGCCGAAGAGCAGCCCGCCGATGATATAATCTCCCGCCGCCCCGCCCTGCATGAGTCCATCCCACGCCAGATACATCAGCATCGCAATGGCGGCGCTGCGCGCAGCAGCGCTGGCGAGTCTCGCCTTTATCGTCGTCTCCTGTGGAAAGGAAGGAACTCCTGCAGCCCAGGGGACCCCGCCTGCGCTAGCCGTGGCGGTGAAGCGCATGGCGCCGGAACGCGTGCCGATTGCGCTCACCGCCGTCGGCCAGGCCGAAGGTTCGCGCGAGGTGGAAGTCCGCGCGCGGGTTTCCGGCATCCTCGAGAAGCGCCTCTTTACCGAGGGCGCTCCGGTCACCGCCGGAGCGACGCTGTTCATCATTGATCGCGCGCTCTACGACATCGCTGTGGCGCAGGCGCGGGCCGCGCTGTCGCAGGAGCGCGCAAAAAACGAGCAGGCGCAGCGGGAAGCCGAGCGGCTGAAGTCGCTCGCGCAGAACAAGGCGATCAGCCAGCGCGAATACGACGACGCCGTTTCGGCGCTCAAGCAGTCCGGCGCCGCGGTCGAAGTCGCGCAGGCCAAGCTCGCTGAAGCCCAGCTCAACCTCTCGTACACGACCGTCAAAGCGCCGATCAGCGGCATCACCGGCCGCGCCGTGCGCTCGGAGGGCAGCCTGGTGAGCGCCAACACGGACCTGCTCACGACGTTGACGCAAGTGAATCCGATCTGGGTCCGGTTTTCGCTGGCGGAAGCAGACTTCGAGCGCATCCGCGAAAACGAAAAGGGCGCGCGGGTCAATATCCTGAACCAGGACGGATCGGTCGCGGAGAAGAACGGCCGGCTCAACTATGCCGGATCGAGCGTTGATCCCAAGCTTGGGACGATACAACTGCGGGCGGAGTTTTCGAACCGGGGGCTCAAGTGGTTCCCGGGCCAGTTCCTGAGGGTCCAGATTCTCGCCGGCGAGCAGGATGTCTTCCTCGTGCCGCAAGCCGCCGTCATGCAGACCGAGCAGGGACGCGCCGTCTGGGTCGTGCAAGCGGACGGCAAAGCCGGCATGCGACCCATCCAGGCGGCGAACTGGATCGGCAGCGATTGGGTGGTCACGGGCGGGCTTGAGGCAGGCGATGCCGTCATCGTCGACAACCTGATGAAGCTGAGGCCCGGCGCCGCGGTGCAGCCGCAGGCGGCCGGGGCAGGCGTGCCCGGCCCGGCGGGCGCGCCGGGTCCGGGCGGCGCAGCCGCCGCGCCGCGTTAAGCGGGCAGGTATGGGCAATTTCTCGCGTTTCTTCATCGAACGTCCGATTTTTGCGAGCGTCATCGCAATCATCATCACACTCGCCGGCGTCATCGCATCGCAGGTGTTGCCGGTCGCGCAATATCCCGAGATCGCTCCGCCGACGGTGACGATCACCGCATCCTATCCGGGTGCAAGCGCCGAGACGCTGGCCAAGACAGTCGCCGCACCGATCGAAGAGCAGCTTTCCGGCGTGGAGAAGATGGTCTACTTCGGCTCGAGCGCGGCGGCGGACGGCACGGTGACGATCACAGCCACGTTCGAGGTGGGCACCAACGTCGACACCGCGGTGTTCCAATTGAACAACCGCGTGCAAGTTGCGTTTCCGCGGCTGCCCGAGGAGGTGCGGCGCAACGGGGTGATCGTGCAGAAACGCTCCACCGACATTCTGCTCGTCGTGGGCCTCTACTCGCCCACGGGGACGCAAAGTACCGTATCAATGGCCGACTATGCCACGGTCAACCTGATCGACGAGCTGAAGCGCACTCCAGGCGTCGGCGACGTATTGCTTTTCGGCTCCGGCTATGCCATGCGCATCTGGCTGCAGCCGGACAAAATGGCGCGTCTCGGCGTGACTCCCACCGACGTCGCGAATGCGATTCGCGTGCAGAACCAGCAGTACGCGGCCGGCCGGATCGGCGCCGAGCCCGCGCCGGCAGGTCAGGCTCTCACCTACACGGTCAACGCGCGCGGCCGTCTCGTCACGCCCGAGCAGTTCGGCAGCATCGTCGTGCGCGCCGGGGGGCCGAACGGCGTACTGCGGGTGAGCGATGTGGCCCGGGTGGAGCTGGGTGCCCAGAGCTACGACATATCCACCACTGTGGACGGAAAACCGGCGGTCGGCATGGCGGTGTTCCTGCAGACCGGGGCCAACGCTCTCGATGTATCGGCCGCCGTCAAAGCGCGCATGCAGGAGCTCAAAGCCGCGTTTCCCCAGGGGACGGACTACCTCATTCCTTTCGACACGACGCAGGTGGTGCAGGCCTCGATCCGCGAAGTGGTGATAACGCTGGCGGAAGCAGCGGTGCTCGTCCTGCTCGTCGTCTTCGTTTTCCTCCAGCACTGGC
The DNA here is from genome assembly GCA_027310225.1 of bacterium. GTDB lineage: Bacteria > Pseudomonadota > Gammaproteobacteria > Burkholderiales > SG8-41 > SG8-41. The sequence continues at coordinate 5,517 of DAIDBG010000237.1, forward strand.
GCGCCACGCTGATCCCGATGATCGCGGTGCCGGTGTCGCTCATCGGCACGTTCGGGGGGCTCTACGCGCTCGGTTTTTCCATCAACACGCTGACGCTGTTTGCCATGGTGCTCGCCGTCGGGATCGTGGTTGATGACGCCATCGTCGTGCTGGAAAACGCCGAGCGGCTCATGCGCGAGCAGAAGATGACGGCGAAACAGGCGGCGATCGAATCGATGTACGAAGTGTCGGGCGCGGTGCTCGCGATCGTGCTCGTGCTCGGCGCGGTATTCATTCCGGTCGCGTTCCTGGGCGGGATCGCCGGCCAGCTCTACAGGCAGTTCGCCGTGACACTCACCATTGCAGTTCTGCTGTCGGGCACGGTCGCGCTCACGCTGACGCCGGCGTTGTGCGCGCTGCTGCTCAGGGCCGGCGAGCACGAATCCCGCCTCTTCCACCCGTTCAACATCGGATTCGCGAAGTTGACGGCCGGCCTTCTCCGCATGATCAATTTCGCATTGAAGCGACGGCTGCTGAGTGCGCTCGCGTTTCTCGGCGTCGTCGCTCTCGCAGCCTTGCTTTTCATGCGCGTGCCCGGCAGTTTCGTGCCGCCTGAAGACCAGGGCTATCTGATCAGCACCATCATCCTCCCTGACGGCGCAACGCTTCAGCGCACCGGCCGCACCGGCGCGCAATTGCAGCAACGGCTTGCAAAGGAGCCGGCCATTGCTCACGCCTTCGTCGCGCCGGGCCGTGACTTCATCGGCGGCGGCAACAAGCCGAACGCAGGGACGAGTTTCATCCTGCTCAAGCCTTGGGACGAGCGTGAAAAGAAGGCCCAGGCGCTCGCCGGCGAGATAACGCGAATGGGTATGGCATTTCCCGATGGGATCGTCGTCGCGTTCAATCCTCCCGCGATTCGCGGTCTCGGGACCACGGGCGGTTTCGAGGTGTACGTGCAGGCGCGTGCCGATTCCGATACGCAGCGGCTTGCGCAGGCCGTACAGGCGTTCACGGCGGCTTTGTCGCGGCACCCGCAGCTGGAAGGCATCAATACGTTTTACCGGCCTACCGCGCCGCAATTGTTCGTGGAGGTGAACCTCGAGCAGGCAATGGCGCTCGGCGTGCCCGTCTCCGAGGTGTTCGATGCGCTGCAAAGCACGATGGGCACGCTCTACGTGAATGACTTCAACATGTCGGGCCGCACCTACCGCGTGCAGGTCCAGGCCGACGCCCCGTACCGCGCGCAGCCCGAGGACGTGGGCACGATCTACGTGCGGTCGAACACCACCGGCGAGATGATTCCGCTCAAGGCGCTGATCCGCAGCACGAGCGTCGTTGGGCCCGAACAGGTGGAGCGCTACAACGGCTTTCTCGCGGCGAAGGTGATCGGCGGCGGCAAGCCCGGGGTGAGCTCGGGCCAGGCCATCGCGGCGGTCGAACAGGTTGCGGGTGAAGTGCTGCCGCCAGGCTACAGCGTTGCGTGGACCGGGCAGGCGTTCCAGGAAAAACGCACGGGCACGGCATCGCTGTTCGCCTTCGGCTTCGCGATCGTCATGGTCTATCTCCTTCTCGCCGCGCTCTACGAGCGCTGGCGCCTCCCTGCGGCGGTGGTGCTGGCGGTGCCGTTCGCCGTCGCCGGCGCCCTCCTCTTCGTATGGCTGCGGGGAATGGAAAACGACATCTATTTCCAGATCGGCCTCGTGGTCCTGATCGGGCTGGCGGCGAAAAACGCGATTCTGATCGTCGAGTTCGCACAGCAAGGCCTGCTCGCCGGCATGCCGCCCGCGGAGGCCGCGGTCCAGGCGGCGCGGCTGCGCTTCCGGCCGATCGTCATGACCTCGATTGCATTCGTCTTCGGCGTGTTGCCGCTGATGGTCGCGAGCGGTGCCGGCGCGGCGGCGCGGCGCTCCATGGGAACGGGTGTCGTGGGCGGCATGCTGCTCTCGACGTTCGTGGCGACCATATTCGTTCCGCTCTTCTTTACGCTCTTCGCGCGGCGGCAGAAGATGGGCGAGGCGGCGGTAGCCGACGGGAAGCCGGACCTCCCGCAGGAGCCCCCGGAAAGATGAGAAGGCACCGCAGCAAGGCGCGCGCCGCATGGGTCGCCCTCGCGCTCGCCACCGCGGGCTGCACTATGGTCGGCCCCGACTACCAGCGTCCTAACGTCGATCTCCCCGACGCTTTCCCCCGCGCTACGGCAGAAGATGTCGTTCCCGATATCCGCCTGGACTGGTGGACGCTCTACGACGATCCGACGCTCAACGAACTCGTGACGAGCGCGCTCGAGCGCAACGCCGACATCCGGCTCGCCGTGGCGCGCATCGAAGAAACCGATGCCAATCTGCGCGAAGCAAACGCCGCGTTTCTGCCCGAAATTGATCTCGGCGCGACGGCTACCCGCTCGCGCGTCAGCCGCCGCACCGCAACGCCGCTCCCCAGCAGCACATCGGCGGTGCGCAACAACGTGCGCATTGCCGCTTCCACCTCTTTCGAGATTGATTTCTGGGGGCGCTTGAGGCGCGGGGTGGAGGCGGTACGCGCGCTCAACCTCGCGTCGCGCTACGCGCGCGATACCGTGGCGCTGACGCTAGCCGGCGTCACCGCGCAGGCTTATTTCTCCCTGCGTTCTCTCGACTCCCAGATCGCCATCACCCGCGAAACGCTGGCGAGCCGCCAGGACAACGAGGACCTCGTGCGTCGGCGCGCGGCGGGCGGCATCGCCTCGGATCTCGACGTGAATCAGGCGGAAGGTGCGAAAGCGGAAGCTGCGGTGCAGTTGACAGCCCTGCTCCGCCAGCGCGAACTCGTCGAGCACCAGCTGGGCACGCTCACGGGGCGCCTGGATCTCAAGGTCGCGAATGGCGGCCTGCGCGATCTTCCGGCGCCGCCCGTGCCACCGCCCGGGCTGCCCTCCACACTGCTCGCGCGCCGGCCCGATGTCCAGCAGGCGGAAGAAGCCCTTGTCGCGGCGAACGCGCAAATCGGCGTAGCGAAAGCCGATCTGTTTCCGCTCGTTTCGCTCACCGGATTGCTGGGCGCCGAGAGCAAGACGCTCGCCGATTTGCTGACGCGGCCCGCGGCGATCTGGTCGCTCGGGCCGGCGCTCGCGATGCCGCTCTTCGACGCGGGCCGCCGCGATGCGCGTGTCGATGCGGCTGCGGCGCGCGCGCAACAGGCGCTCGCGAATTACCAGAAGTCGGTCGAGACCGCGTTTCGCGAAGTCGCGGACGCTTTGACGAACGTGCAGCAGTCGGCCGCCACCGAGCAGGACTTGCGCCTCCGGCTCACGGCGGCGCGCAACGCCCTGCGCCTCGCAAGGTTGCGCTACGAGGCGGGCTATTCCGCATACCTGGAAGTGCTCGATGCGCAGCGCACGGCGAACGACGCGGAACTTGCCGTCATCCGTAATCGCCAGTCGACGCTCGCGGCAAACGTGGATCTGATGAAAGCGCTGGGCGGCGGCTGGTCGCCGAGGGATGCCGGCGCGGCGCCATAGAGCGTGCATCCCAGACAAATCGTTCAAGGCTTTTCACATGCGGCTTTCCCTTGACGCGCTGCTGGTACTCGACGCGATTGACCGCAAGGGCAGCTTCGCCGCGGCGGCCGACGAGCTGCACCGCGTGCCCTCCGCTGTCACCTACACCGTGCAGAAGCTGGAGGAGGATCTCGACGTGCTGCTGTTCGACCGCCGCGGCCACCGCGCCAAGCTCACCGCGGCGGGACGGGAGCTGCTGCAGGAAGGCCGCCACCTGCTGCGCGCAGCCGATGATCTCGAATCGCGCGTGAAGCGGGTCGCGACCGGCTGGGAGGCCGAGCTGCGGATCGCCTATGACGACGTGATTCCGGCCGCGGGCATTCTGCGCGTGGTCAACGAATTCTGCCGCGAGCCCTGCCCGACCCGCATCCGGCTCGCGATGGAGGTGCTGGGCGGCTGCTGGGACGCGGTGGCCGCGAACCGTGCCGATCTTGCCGTCGGCGCCTCGGGCGAGGGGCCCACGGGTGGTGGCTACGGCGTAGCGAAGCTGGGCGGCATCGAGTGGGTATTCGCCGTGTCTCCGGCCCATCCCCTCGCCGCTGCGCCCGAGCCGCTGGCGCCGGAGGAGATCCGCAAGCATCGCGCCGTTGCGGTCGCCGACAGCTCGCGCAACCTGCCGCCGCGCACCCTGGGCCTCATCGGCGGACAGGACGTGCTCACCGTGCCGAGCATCCGCGCGAAGCTCGAGGCGCAAGTGATGGGGCTCGGAGTCGGCAACCTGCCGCGCTACCTGATCGAGCCCGAGGTTGCCGCGCGGCGGCTGCTCATCAAGCGGACGGCAGAGCCCAGGATCGAGGCGCAGCTCTATCTCGCCTGGCGCACCGCGCATCGCGGCAACGCCCTTCAGTGGTTCCTGAAACGGTTACAGGAACCGCGAGCCCTTGACCGACTTCTTGGGGGCGGCGGATTGATGGACGACGAATGATGCCGCTGCCCGAAAGCTGAAAATCACGGCATGGCTTCCCGAGTACCGATTCCGTCCCGTCCCGGCTGATCTGTCGTCGTTCGACTACACCGCAAACCATCGGCCAATCATCAACGTAACGCCGATGGCGCAAATGACGTGCCGTTCGGGCGACACTTGCCTAGCGGTTCGCCCCGCGACGCGGCCGGGCTGTGCGACCTAACCGGCTGTATATCTGAAAGTGTTGCGCTCGCTGCGCAAACTGGTACACCCCTTGCAGCGTCCTTGGCGGCGACTTCGCAGCGAAGCGAACGCCGCCGAAGCCCGTTGAGCTGAAAGGAGATCGTTGTGATGAGGCTCGACCGATCCCGTGCGCAACCACTCATGGCTTTAATCCTCGCAGTCGGCCTTGTGTCGGCTTCCGCAATCCCGATCGCAGCGAGCGGACGTGAGGCTCCGTTGAACAGCAGCTCGCCATTCGAGAAAGCGGACCGCAACAAGGACGGTTACGTGGACCGGGGCGAGGCGGCGGCGGTGCCCGGCCTGAGCGCCGTTTTCGGCAAATCGGACCGTGATGCGGACGGCAGGCTCGACAAGGTGGAGTACGGCAAGGCGCTGGGCGAAATTCCGGAAGACAGCAAAAAATAGGGGGCGGCCGCGCGGGCGTCCGTAGGTTCTACGCCTCTAACCGCCCCGCTGCGCTTTGTTGCAGGAGCTTGAGCATCGCCGCCGCCTTGTCGAAGGTCTCCTGGTACTCGTCCTCGAGCTTCGAGTCGGCGACGATGCCGCCGCCGGCCCAGCAGCGGATGACGCCGCGGGAGAGGACTAGGGTGCGGATCGCGATGTTGAGATCCATGTTGCCGTCGAAGCCGATATAACCGATGGCGCCGCAATAGACGCCGCGGCGGTGCGGCTCGAGCTCCTCGATGATCTGCATCGCCCGCAGCTTCGGCGCGCCCGTGATCGAGCCGCCGGGGAAGCACCCGCGCAGGAGGTCGAGCGCGTCGCGGTCCGGCCTGAGTTCCCCCGTCACCGTGCTGACCAGATGATGTACCGTAGCGAAGCTTTCCGCGTCGAACAACTTCGGCACCCTGACCGTGCCGAGCGCGCAGTTCTTGGACAGATCGTTTCTGAGGAGGTCCACGATCATGAGATTCTCGGCGCGGTCCTTTTCGCTCGCGCGCAGCTCTTCGATCCGCCCGGCGTCGAGCCGCGGGTGTCCGGCGCGCGGGCGCGTGCCCTTGATCGGCTTCGTCTCCACGCGGCCCCGCTCCACCTTGAGGAAGCGCTCGGGCGAGGCCGACAGGATCTGCGCGTAGGGCGTGCTGAAGTACGCCGAGAACGGCGCCGGGTTGATAACGCGCAGCCGCTGATAGGCGAGCCACGGGTCGCCGTCCGCGGAAGCCGCAAAGCGCTGCGCGAGATTGACCTGATAGCAGTCCCCGTCCTGGATGTAGCCGCGTATGCGGCGAAACGCCCGCGCATAGGCTTCGTGCGTCAGGTTGGACGCGACCGCCGAAGTGATGCGGAACGGCGCACGCGATCTTTCGGGCGGCGGGTTGCTGAAGCACTCGACCAGGCCGTCCCACCTGATGTCGGTATCCGGATCGCGCCCCTGCCCGGAGAGCCAGGTCCGGCGCTCGAGGTGGTCCACCAC
>DAIDBG010000066.1 GCA_027310225.1 bacterium
GCGCTGCTCGATGCGGCCGCCATCGGCGGGATCGTGCGCGCCGGCGGCAAGGGCGAGCTGTATCTGGAGTGGGAGGTGACGCCCTAAAACTCCGAGCCCGATCCGCATGCGTGTTGCCGCGGAAATATTCTGGCTTGAGCGCAGCAGTTGCGACGTGCGCGCTTTGGGCCGGCAGGCCCGGAGGGCGGCTCCGCGTGTTCCTTACGCCGCGGCGGCGCGGCCGCTGCGGAAGCTGTAGTAGCTGCCGGAGAGCAGCAGTGCCGAGAACGACACGAACACCGGCCCGGAGCCGAGCGCCGTGCCGACGCCGCCGAACAGCAGCGGCACCACGACCTGGGCGAAATTGTTGAACATCACCCGCATCCCCGCGCCTTCGGCCGCGCGCCCGCCCGGCGAGAGATGATAGATCAGCGCTCCGGATATCGGCTGCCCGCAGCCCACCCCCAGCCCCAGCAGGAACGACACCGCCGCCAGCAGGAACGGCTGCTCGAACAGCGGGAACAGCAGGAACGAGGCCCCCGCCACTGCGATCGCATAGACCAGAATCTCGAACTCGGTCAGCCTGCGGGTGAGGTGCGGCAGCGCGATGCGGACCACGAAGACGGCGGCCGCGAATGCGCCCATCACCAGGCCGATCACCGAGGCCGACAGCCCGATCGCGTTCCCGTAGATCGGGAAATAGAACTGGTAGAGGTCCCAGGCGGCGGACAACAATCCGCTCGCGATGAAGGTGTTGCGCAGCCTGGGCAGCCGCAGCAGGTCGAAGGCGCTGCGGCCCTGCTGTTCCTGCGCTGCGCCGGCGGCGGCTTTGGGCAGCAAGCCGGGCCTCAACCATAACAGCAGCACGGCGGGAACGGTGAAGACCGCGAGCGTGATGAACGCCGCAAGGTATCCGAGGTAATCAATCGAGAAGCCGGCGATCATCGGCCCGAAGAAGATTGCGAGCGAGAAACCGATGCTGAGGATCGTGTAGTTGCGCACGCGGCCCGCCGCCGCGCCGATCGCCCCCGCCGTGCCCTGCACCGCGACGAAAAAGAACTGGTACGCGGTGCCCATTACCAGCGCCGACACGTAGAGCGTGGCGAGACCGGGGAAGAAAAACGGCAGCAGCAGGCCGATCATTACGCCGCTCGTGCCGATCAGCATCGGCAGGCGCGGCCCGACGCGATCCACGATCTTGCCCGCGTGGACGGCGAGCAGCATCGGGCACAGGGCGTAGAGCGCCATGATGATCCCGATCACCAACTGATCCGCACCGAGGTACAGCGCGTAGAGCGACATCAGCACGCGGCTGCCGCTGAACCCGGTATGGTTCAGCAAGCTCAGCAACGCGATGGGATAGATTGACATCGGGGAAAACGGAAGGGCCGGCCTCGCTCCCGGGGCGAATGGCGGGAGCGGCGCGTATTGTAACGCGGCCCGGCATCGGCCGCCGGCCTTTTTCCACAATGTGGTCAGAAGCAGGAGTAAATTCCGCCGCCGTTGCCTCCGATAGACCAGGATATGAACTTATGCGGCGGGTTGCTGCGGAGCGCCGCCCGCTCGTCGCGGGCCTTGCGCAGCCGCGCCGGCACCCGTCGGGGACGGGAGCCCGATCGGCTCAGCCCGGCACGGTCAGATAATGGATGGCGAACAGCTGCTCCGGGTCGGTCCAGCACGCAGCCGGCTTGAATCCCGCTCTGCGCGCGAGCGCCTGGAACCCGGCCACCGAGTACTTGTATGAATTCTCGGTATGGATGGTCTCGCCGGCGCGCAAGCGGAACACACGGCTGCGGATCGTGACCCGCTGTTTCCTCAGGCTCACCAGGTGCATTTCGACGCGGCCGAGCCGGACGTTGTAGAAGGCGTGGTGGCGGAAGGCGGAAAGCTCGAAATCCGCGCCGAGCTCGCGATTGATCCGCGCCAGCAGGTTCAGGTTGAATTCGGCCGTGACGCCCCGCGCGTCGTTGTAGGCGGCGTTCAGCCGCGCTGGATCCTTCCTGAGATCAACCCCGATCAGCATGCCGCCGCCTGTGCCGGCAAGCTCACGCGCGCCTCGGAGAAAGACGGCCGCCCCGGACGGCGTGAAATTGCCGATGGTCGAGCCGGGGAAGTAGATCACCCGCCGGCGCGCCCCGATGCCGTCAACCCGCGGCAGCGCGAGCGGGCGCGAGTAGTCGGCACACACCGCCGCCACCGTTAGCCGCGGGAACGCGCGCGCGATTGCGCCGGCCGATTGCTCGAGCTGCTCGCGCGCGATGTCAACCGGCACGTAGGCGACGGGATCGAGCGCCTCGAGCAGTATCCGGGTCTTGCGCCCGCTGCCGCTGCCGTACTCGATCACCGCGCACCGCCGGCCGAGGCACTGCGCGATCTCGCCGATCCTGCTTCGCATCAGCCCGATCTCGGTGCGCGTGGGGTAATACTCCGGCAGCCTGCAGATCGCCTCGAACAGCTCGCAGCCGCGCCGGTCGTAGAAGTACTTGGCCGGGATCGCCTTCTGCGACCGCGCGAGGCCGGCGGCGACGTCGTCGAGAAAGCTGCCGGGATCCCGGCGCAGATCGTGAAAAGAGTAACGCGAGGCGTGACGCCCCATCTGCCGAGCCTCCCCGGATTGGTCCTCGAGACGGGACTTTTTGTTTCCGCGTTCTGCGGCGCCCGCGGTCGCAGGCCCGCCCGTCAGCCCGCCAGCTGACGCGAAGACTTGCTCTCGATCCACCTCTTGATGCGGTTGGCATCGCCGATGCGCGTCAGCTTGCCCCACGAGTCGAGCAGAACGATGATCACCGGCGTTGCCGCGATCTGCGCCTGCATCACCAGACCGCGCCCGGCCTCGCTGATGTAGCCGGTCTTGGAAAGCCCGATCCGCCAGCTCGGGCTCCTCACCAGCCGGTTGGAGTTCGCGTACTGCAGCCGCCGGCCGCTGGACAGTTCCACGGTGTAGCTGGAATCGGTGGTGTACTCGCGGATCACGGGCTGACGATAGGCCGCCCCCACCAGTTGCGCCAGATCCCGGGCGGTCGAGACGTTGTCGCTGGAGAGCCCCGTGCTCTCGACAAACCGGGTGCGCCACATGCCGAGCTCGACCGCCTTCTGGTTCATCGCCGCAACGAACGCGGGCGTGCCGCCGGGATAGGCGCGGGCGAGCGCCGCCGCGGCGCGGTTTTCGGAAGCCATCAGCGCGAGCTTGAGCAGGTCGCCGCGCGTCAGCATCGTGCCAACCTTCAGCCGGGAGCGAGTGCGTTTGATCGCGTCCACGTCCTCCTCGCTGATCACGACGGGCTCGGCGAGCGGCAGTTCCGCCTCCAGCACCACCAGCGCCGTCATGAGCTTGGTGATGGAGGCGATCGGCATCACCGCTTCGACATTCTTGGCATAGAACACGCGCGCCCCGTCCTGTTCCACCACCAGGGCGGCAGCCGACTTGAGATTGAGGGTGCCGGCCCGGGCGGCGGCGAGCGGATCGTGCTGCCGCTTCTGGGCATGGGCAGCCGGCACCAGCGTCAGCACGAGCACTGCGGCAAGGCAGAGCGATTTCAAGCGGTCCTCCCTGAGCGGTGGCGCGCAACCGCGAGCCGCTCCGCCGGCATTCTGAATTAGGCCATCAAAATACCGGGTTAGCGCAAACTTTTCAACTGGTGGCTGAAAAGCCGCGCCAAACACGCCACAGGCGTGGAGCGGCAGAGGGGGTCAAAAAAACTCCGCTCGGGACAGTAGGTGTCCCGGCGGAGGGAAAGAGGCCCTGCAACCACCCGCTCAGCACAGGCGATCGCTACTGCCAGGCCTCCGAGGAGGAAAGACCAAACAAGCTGCAAAACCCGGGCGGGGCTCAAAGCTGCGCTCCCCCGCCTTAAGCGATTGCAGGCTAGCCCTCCCGGCTTACACGAGGCTTACAAGCCGATCTCGTTCAGTCATTGTGGAATTTGACCGCTAGCAGCCTGTCGGGCTTGAAGCTCCGACAGGCTGCTAAAAACACCGTTGAGCATGGATATCGGTTCCCGATCCGTGACCGGCATCTCGGCAGCGGCACGTCCCCCGCGGCGCAATCCGATGTGGCGTTCCGGCACGAAGAAGCACGGTGGTCGCAAACGCGCGCTGCGCTACACTATATAGCCGCCCGGTCAGCGGCAAGCAGTAAGCAACGAGCAGGTTTTTTGCTCACTGCTTGCCGTTCGCTGCTCACCTCTCCGACATGCGCATACTGATCGTTGAAGACGACCCGGTGCTCGCCGACGGGCTTACCCGCTCGCTGCGCGCGGCGGATTACGCCGTGGACTGCGCCAATGACGGCGCAGCGGCGGACCACGTGCTGGCGGCACAACATTACGATCTCATGATTCTCGACCTCGGCCTGCCCAAGCTCGACGGGTTCGAGGTGCTGCGCCGGCTGCGCCGCCGCGGCTCGCGCGTGCCGGTGCTGGTGCTGACCGCCCGTGACGCGCTCGACGACCGCGTCAAGGGTCTCGACCTCGGCGCCGATGATTACCTCACCAAGCCGTTCGATCTGCCCGAGCTCGAGGCACGCGTGCGCGCCCTCATCCGGCGCGGGCAGTCGGGCGGCGCCTCGGTTTTGACGCACGGCGCGCTCGCGCTCGATACCGCGGGCCGGCGTGCCACCTTGAACGGCGAGCCGATCGAGCTCTCGGCGCGCGAGCTCGGCGTGCTGGAAGTGCTGATGCTGCGCAGCGGCCGGGTCGTCAACAAGGAGCAGCTCGCCGAGCAGCTCTACGGCTGGGACGAAGAGGTGGGCGCCAACGCCATCGAGGTTTACGTGCACCGGCTGCGCAGGAAGCTCGAGCCCGCGGGCGTGACCATCCGCACCATCCGCGGCCTGGGCTACCTGCTCGAAAAATCCCCCCATGCGTAAGTCGGGCACGCTCCGGCGCCAGCTCATCCTCTGGCTGGTCACGCCGCTGCTCCTGCTGTGGTTGATCAGCACCGTGGTTGATTACGACATCGCCAAGCGCTTTGTCAACCTCGCCTACGACCGCGCGCTGCTCGAAGTGGCACTCGACATCGGCCGCAACATCAAGAACGTCAACCAGCAGACCTACGTGGACCTCCCGGACGTCGCGCTGCAGATGCTGCAGAGCCGAGAGTCCGGGCGCCTGTACTATCTCGTCACCGGACCGGACGGCGAATACATCAGCGGCGAGCCCCAGCTGGCGGACCCGCCGGACGATAGTTCGGATCGCATCCGCTACTACGATGAGGAATTCCAGGGCCGCGAGATCCGGGTGGTCGCCCTGCGCGTGCCGGTGCAGCCGGGATCGGGCAAGGGCGTGGCGCTGATCCGGGTCGGCGAGCGCGTCACGGTGCGCACCGAGTCCGCGGGACAGCTCTTGCTGCGCCTGGTGCTGCCGCAGGCGGTCCTGATCTTTTTCGCGGTGCTTGCGGTCTGGTACGGGGTGGGACGGGGACTCGCGCCGCTCGCCAGTCTGAAGCGGGAAATCGAGCACCGCTCGCACCGCGACCTCTCGCCCCTGCCGCAGGAACAGGCGCCGCAGGAAGTGCAGCCGCTGATCCGCGCCATGAACGACCTGCTCGAGCGGCTTTCGCTGGCGATCGCCGCGCAGCAGCGCTTCATCGCGGATGCCGCGCACCAGCTGCGCACGCCGGTGGCGGGACTCAAGACCCAGACCGAGCTGGCGCTGCGCCAGTCCCAATCGGATGCCGCGCAGGTCACGCTGCGCCAGCTGCAGGTCGCGACCGAGCACACCATCCGCCTCATCAACCAGCTGCTGTCGCTGGCGCGCGCCGAGCACGGCGTCACGCACGGCTACGCGACCCAGCCGCTCGACCTCTCGGCGCTCGCCCGCGAGACCACCACCGATTGGGTGCCGCGTGCGCTCGCCCGCGACATTGATCTCGGCTTCGATGCGCCGTCCGACGGCGCACGGATCGAAGGCGATCCATTCCTGATCAAGGAAATGCTCGGCAACCTCCTCGACAACGCCGTGCGCTACACGCAGCCCGGTGGGCAGGTCACGGTGCGCGTCGCGCCGCAGGCGCGGGACGTGATCCTGAGCGTGGAGGACAGCGGCCCGGGCATTCCCGAAGCGGAGCGCGAGCGCGTGTTCGAGCGCTTCTACCGCGCCCTGGGCACCGGCGTCGAGGGCTGCGGGCTGGGGCTCGCGATCGTGCGCGAAATCGTCCTGCGCCACGGCGGCCGGGTCTCGCTCGAGGGGGGCGGCGACGGAATCGGCACCGTGGTGCGCGTCTCGTTGCCGCGCGCGGCATGATGCCGCCAGCGGCCTGCCGGACTTAACGCTGCGACAGGCTGCTCAGGAGCTTGTCGGGCCAAAGTCCGAAAACTCCCGGCGGCCCGTAACCGGCAGGGCCGTGGTGCGGGCCGTTTCCTCCCGCTCGCGCCTGGCCTCTTCCTGCTGCTGCAGCGCCCACATCTGGGCATAGGCGCCGCCCGCCGCGAGCAGCTCGCGGTGGGTGCCGCGTTCGACGATGCGGCCGTGGTCCATCACCAGAATCTGGTCGGCGTCCATCACGGTGGAGAGGCGGTGCGCGATGACCAGGGTGGTGTGGCCGCGCGCGATGCGGTCGAGCTCGGCCTGGATCGCCTTCTCGGACCTGGAATCGAGCGCCGAGGTCGCCTCGTCGAAGATCAGGATGCGCGGGTTCTTCAGCACCGCCCGCGCGATCGCGACGCGCTGCTTCTCGCCCCCCGAGAGCTTAAGCCCCCTCTCGCCGACCGTCGCCTGGTAGCGGTCGGGCAGGCTCTCGATGAAGTCGTGGATATGCGCCGCCCGTGCCGCGGCGGCCACTTCCTCGCGCGGCGCATCCGGCCGGCCGTAGCGGATGTTGTAGAAGATGGTGTCGTTGAACAGCACCGTGTCCTGCGGAACGATGCCGATCGCCGCACGCAGGCTCGACTGCTTCACGTCCCGGATGTCCACGCCGTTCACCGTGATGCGCCCGGCGGTGACGTCGTAGAAGCGGTAGAGCAGCCGTGCGAGCGTGGACTTGCCCGAGCCGCTCGCCCCCACCACCGCGACCTTGCGCGCGGCCGGGATCTCGAAGCTCACGCCGGACAGGATCCGGCGCCGCGGGTCATAGGCGAAGTCCACGCTTTCGAAGCGCACCGTGGCCGGGCCCGCGGGAAGCTCGACCGCGCCAGGCCGGTCGTCAACCTCGCGGTTCTCCTCGAGCAGCCGGAACATGCGGTCCATGTCAATCAGCGACTGCTTGATCTCCCGATAGGCCATGCCGAGGAAGTTGAGCGGGATGTAGAGCTGGATCAGCAGCGCATTCACCAGCACGAGATCGCCCAGCGTGAGCGCGGAGGCGACCACGCCCCGCGCCGCGAAAATCATGAGCACGGTGGCCGCGGCGGCGATGATCAGGCTCTGCCCGGCATTGAGCAGACCGAGAGAAGCCTCGGTCCGGACTGCGGCGGACTCGTAGTGACGCAGGTTCTCGTCGTAGCGCCGCGCCTCGAATTCCTCGTTGTTGAAGTACTTGACCGTCTCGTAGTTGAGCAGGCTGTCAATCGCGCGCGTGTTGGCCTTCGAGTCGAGCTCGTTGGCGCGGCGGCGGATGGCGCTGCGCCAATCGGTGACGCCGATGGTGAAGGCGATATAGAACGCCACCGCGACGAACGTCACCGCCACGAACCGCCAGTCGAACTTCGCGAACAGCACCGCCGCCACCAGGCCGAACTCGAGGATCACCGGCAGGATCGAGAACAGCATGTAGGAGAGCAGCGTCGAGATGCCGCGCGTGCCACGCTCGATGTCGCGCGAGACGCCGCCGGTCCGGCGCTCGAGATGGAACCGCAGCGACAGCGAATGCAGGTGCCGGAACACCGCCAGCGCGATGCGGCGGGCGGCGCGCTGGGTCACGCGCACGAACACGACGTCGCGCAACTCCGCGAACAGCGTCGTGGAGAAGCGCAGCGCGCCGTAGGCGATGAGCAGCGCGAAGGGCGCAGCGAGTGCCGCCTGGGCGGGGTCCAGCGAGTCCACCACCTCCTTCAGCACCAGCGGCACGCTGACGTTGGCGAGCTTGGCGGTGACCAGGCAGGCGAGCGCGGCGAGTACCCGCCACCGGAATTCCCAGAGATACGGCATCAGCATCGGCACTACGCTCCACTCGCGGCGCAGCGAAGACAGGCCGGCCCGCGGCGGCGTCGCCGGTGTGGTGCCGGGAGGCAGGCTCATGGCCCGGGAATGATGACTGAGGAAAACAAGCAGTGAATACGTGAAGGCCGATCGGGCTTTGATCGTAACATGGGGCCCGGACCGTCCTTTCCCAACCGGGAGCAGGCAGGCGGCGGGAAAAAAGACGCGGCATTGCGCTGCGCCCCCGAGCCGTGCCGGAGGAGGATAAAAGCAGGGAACCGGTTGCCGTTTCCCGCTTTCATCAATCCGGCTCTCAAAGCCGCACCAAGAGAGCCGCGATAAGAATCAATAAGTTATAACTCGGGTACGGCAGGTGATCGAGCAGCCGGCGCACCTTCCTGGCCCGCGGCTGTCTTATCATCGCCACGCGACCGATCGGGCCGTGGCGCGAGTCGCAGCTTTTGTAACCATGTGTAAAAATGGTAACGACGCAGCCTGTTTTACGTTACGTTAACGCGGGCTATTGAAGAAAGAAGGGGCAACACCATGAAGAAGACGACGATTTCGACCGCTGTGCTGCTGGCGGTGGCGAACACGGGCGTCGCGGCGCCGGATTTCACCGACACCGCGCAGGTCATTTCCTCGACGCCGATTCTCGAGCGTGTCACCGAACAGCGCCAGGACTGCGCCCCGGCCGGCGCGCCGGCCCCGGCGCAGGAGCGCAGCATGGTCGCCCCGATCATCGGCGGCGTGGCGGGCGCCATCCTCGGCAGCCAAGTCGGCAGGGGCAGCGGCAAGACCGCCGCCACGGCGGCGGGCGCAGTCATCGGCACGATCGCGGGCGACCGCGTCGCCAATCCCGAAGCGAGCCGCTCCTCGACCGGCGCGGTGGTGGGAGGCGCAGCCGGGGGGCTCCTCGGCGCGCAGGTCGGCAAGGGCAGCGGCCGGAATGCGGCGGCGGCGGCGGGCGCCGTTGCGGGCAGCATCGCCGGTGACCGCATTGACAATCAACAGACCGCCAGTGCGCAGCCGGTCCAGAATTGCCGCACGGTGGAGACCACGCGCGAAGTGGTCAAGGGCTACACCGTGGTCTATCGTTACAACGGGCGCGACATCACCACGACGCTGCCCTACAACCCGGGCGGCACGGTGCGCGTGGGCATCAGCGTGACCGACGCGCCGGCGAGCGCCCCCACCGCCAGCATGATGGGTTCCAACGTGCGGGATGTGGGCACAAGCGCTCCGCCTCCCCCGCCGCCGCCGGTCGGGTATCAATACCGCTATTAAACACAGCATCGTAAATGCGGCCGCGATTCACGCATCAGGTGAACTCCTCCGCCCTTCCGTAGGCGAACACGCCGGTCAGGAAGCGCGCGAGCCCGTAGCACGCCCAGGTTAGAGTGCGCAAGGTGAGCGGCTGGTCCTTCCAGCCCTCGCGCCGGAGCTGGACCGCGCCCTCCGTCGTCGCCTCCAGCAGGCTCCGCCGCAACTGCCCGGCGAAATCCCGGTCCTCGATCACCACGTTCGCCTCGCGCGCGAGCAGCAGGCTGAACGGGTCAATGTTGGACGAGCCCACCGTCGCCCAGCAGCAGTCCACCACGGCGACCTTGGCGTGCAGGAAGCTTTTGTGATACTCGTGGATCTCGATGCCGGCGTCGAGGAACGTCCCGTAGAGAGCACGCGAGGCGTAGTATTGCAGCAGGTACTCCACTTTCCCCTGCAGCAGCAGCACGACGCGCACCCCGCGCGCGGCCGCATCGAGCAGCGCGTGCCGGAAGCTGCGGCCCGGGAAGAAATAGGCGTTGGCGACGAGTATCTCTTCGCGCGCGCCCGCGATCGCCGCCAGGTACGCCTGCTCGATGTCGCGGCGGTGGCGCAGGTTGTCGCGCACCAGGAAAGCCGCACGCTGGCCGCCTGCCGGCGTCGTGAACGGGCCGAGCTCGCGCAGCTTCGGCCAGGCTGACTTGAGCTGCGTTGCCGTCACCAGCGACCACAGCCGCCTCACCGCGACATAGACATCCACCACCAGCGGGCCCTCGACGCGCACCGCGTAATCGAAGCGCGGCGACATGTCCCCCGGCGCGTCCACGTCGTCCACGATATTGATCCCGCCGACGAACGCCACCCGGGCGTCCACCACCGCCAACTTGCGGTGCAGCCGCCTCAGCCGCGTGCGGCGGAAACTCCACGGCGAGAGCTCCGGCCGATAGACCAGGAAGCGCACCCCGGCCGCTTTGAGCTCCGCCACCAGCTCCGGGGCGAGGTCGTTCGAGCCGAAACCGTCCACCATGAGATGCGTCGCGATCCCCCGCCGCGCCGCGCGCGCGAGCGCACCCGCGATGGCCCAGCCCGCCGCATCGGCCTTGAAGATGTAGGTTTCGAGGTAGATCTCGCGCCGGGCGGCGTCGCACGCCGCCTCCAGAGACGGGAAATACTCCGCGCCGGTCCGCAGCAGCGTGATGCAGTTGTTGTCCACGAACCGGCTCATCTGCGCACCAGCGTCGTCGTCAGCGCGGCGTGATCGGAAATACGCGCCCAGGCGCGGCCGCGGTGCACGTGGGCGTGCTCCACCCGGAAGCCGCGGACGTAGATGCGGTCGAGCGACATCAGCGGCAGCGCGGCCGGGAAGCTGCGCGCGGGCCTGCCTTTGGTCAACTCGAACACCTCGTAGAGGTTCAACGGATGTGCGAGCTCGGGCGCGACGCGGAAGCGCCAGTCGTTGAAGTCGCCGGCGACGATCAGCGGCGCCTGGGGCGGCACCAGCCGCTCGATGCGCTGCCGCAGCTTTTCGATCTGCCGCCCGCGGGCGCGCCCGGTCAGCCCCAGGTGCACGCACACGCAGTGCAGCACTTCGTGCCAGCCCGGTGGCCGCATCTCGCAATGCAGCAGCCCGCGGCGCTCGAAGCCGCCCGCGGACGATATGTCCTGGTTGTCCCAGCGCAATATGGGAAAGCGCGACAGGATTGCATTGCCGTGGTGCCCGGCGTCATAGACCGAGTTCCTGCCGTACGCGTAATCGCTCCACACGGCGTCGGCGAGAAACTCGTACTGCGGCGCGGCCGGCCAGTTTTCGAATCGTGCGGCATGATGCTCGTGCGCACCATGCACCTCTTGCAGGAAGACGAGATCGGCTGCGAGCGCACGCAGCTTCTCGCGCAGCTCGTGGATCACGAGCCTCCGGTTGAAGAACGAGAAGCCCTTGTGGATGTTGTAGGTCGCAACCCGCAGCGCAGGCATCGTCAAATCCGGCGAACAGTGAACGGTAAACGGTGAGCCGGCGGAACCATACGGAAGCAGCCGCCGCCGGGTGCGACGATGAAAGGGAAAATCAGGAGACCGCAAGCATGCGGTCGAGCGCGATGCGTGCGAGTTCCGCCTCGTGCGGCGGCACCTTGATCCGGTTCACGACCTTGCCCGCAGCGAGGTTCTCCAGCGCCCAGACGAGGTGCTGCGGGTCAATGCGCGCCATGGTCGAGCACACGCACACGGTGGGGGACATGAACTGCACCGCCTTGCCCTGCGGCTTGAACTGTTCGGCAATGCGGTTCACGAGGTTGAGCTCGGTGCCGACCAGCCAGCGCGTGCCGGGGGGGCTCGCCGCGATGGTTTTGATGATGAAATCCGTGGAGCCGACGTAGTCGGAGAGCTTGCACACGTCGAACTTGCACTCGGGGTGCGAGATCACCATGCCGCCCGGGTGCCGCTCCCGCCAGCGCAGCACGTGCTGCGGCTGGAACATCTGGTGTACCGAGCAGTGCCCCTTCCACAGCAGGATCTTCGCCATCTTGATCTGCTGCGGCGTGAGCCCCCCCAGCTCCTCGTCGGGATCCCATACCAGCATCTCGGCGAGCGGGATGTCCATCAGATAGCCGGTCCAGCGCCCGAGGTGCTGGTCGGGAAAGAACAGGACTTTTTCGCGCCGCGCGAACGACCACTCGAGAATCTGGCGCGCGTTCGAGGACGTGCACACGATGCCGCCGTGCTCGCCGCAGAACGCCTTGAGGTCCGCCGCCGAGTTGATGTAGGTCACCGGCGTCACGTGCTGGTCGGGATCGAGCACTGCGGCGAGCTCCCTCCAGGCGCGCTCGACCTTCGCGAGGTTTGCCATGTCGGCCATCGAGCAGCCGGCGTTGAGGTCAGGCAGGATGGCGACCTGCTCGGGCTTGGAGAGGATATCTGCCACTTCCGCCATGAAGTGCACGCCGCAGAACACGATGTAGCGGGCGTCGGTCTGTGCCGCGAGCCGCGAGAGCTGGAGCGAGTCGCCGGTGAGGTCGGCGTGCCGGTAAACGTCGGCCCGCTGGTAGTGGTGGCCAAGGATCACCGCCTGCTTGCCGAGACTGGCACGCGCGGCGAGGATGCGCGCCTCGCATGCTCCGTCGGCGAGCGGCTTGAATCGGTCGAATGCGAGAGTCGCGGCTTCCACCATTACGTTATCACCCTGCTTGGGCAGTTTTGCGCGTCATTATAATATGACAAAAATCCGCCGCACGAGTGCGGCGGATTTTTGCAGAGTCCGTATCTTGGTCAGGGTTTTTCCGCGCCCTGCCCGGCGCGCCGCGGAAGGTTGCGTATCGCCTCCGCATTGCTCCACGAAAAAACCTTCTCCGCGGCCTGCCGCCACGGCAGCCATTCGCAGCGCAAGTGCTCTCTCGGCTCCAGCGTGACCTCCAGCGCCCGCGGCACCAGCAGCCCGAACACGTGCTCGGTGTTGTGCGTCACACCCGGCGCATAGCGGTTCCGCCAGCGCTGGTAGATCTCGTAGCGATTCTGCCTATTCCAGTCAACGAGACGGTAGCGGCCCGCGTCGTGGCCGGTTTCCTCCTTCAGCTCGCGCACGGCGGTTTCCGCGAGCGTCTCGCCCTCGTTCTGGCTGCCGGTTACCGACTGCCAGAACCCGGGCCGGTCCGCGCGCTCGAGCAGCAGCACCTCCAGATCCGGCGTGTGCACTACGACCAGAACCGACACCGGAAGCTTGTAGGCCATCTAAGCCGTGATGCGTGATTCGACTTGTTCTCGTTCTGACCGTGTCCATCCGCGTTGATCTGCGGTTCCATTTTGAATTGAATCTTCCTCTGCGTCCTCCGCGTCCTCTGCGGTGAGAGGTTTACGTTTCCTTCTTCTCTGGCTGCCGCAGGCGGATGTGCAGCTCGCGCAGCTGCTTCTCGTCCACCGGGCTCGGCGCGTGCGTGAGCAGGCACTGTGCGCGCTGGGTCTTGGGAAACGCGATCACATCGCGGATCGAGTCCACGCCCGCCATGAGCGCCACGAGGCGGTCGAGCCCGAAGGCGATGCCGCCGTGCGGCGGCGCGCCGTATTGCAGCGCTTCCAGCAGGAAGCCGAACTTGGCCTGTGCCTCGTCCGCGCCGATGCCGAGCGCGCGGAACACCTTCTGCTGGACCTCCTGGCGGTGGATCCGCACCGAGCCGCTGCCGATTTCCCAGCCGTTGAGCACGATGTCGTGCGCTTTCGCGCGCGCGGCGCCGGGATCGGCCTCGAGCCGGTCCTCGTGACCGTCGGCGGGCGAGGTGAACGGGTGGTGCATCGCCGCCCAGCGCTTTTCCTCCTCGTCCCACTCGAACATCGGGAAGTCGAGCACCCATACCGGATACCAGCCCGGCTGCGCCAGCCCGCGGTCGTGGCCGATCTTCACGCGTAGCGCGCCGAGCGCCTCGTTCACGATCTTCGCGCGGTCCGCGCCGAAGAAGACGAGATCGCCATCACACGCGCCGGTGCGATCGAGTATCGCCTTGACCGCCGCCGCAGAGAGGAACTTCAGGATCGGTGACTGCAGCCCCTCGGCCCCGCGCTCGATCCTGTTTACCTTGATATAGGCGAGGCCCTTCGCCCCGAACGTCCTGACGTACTCCGTATGGCCGTCGATCTCGCTGCGCGTGAGCGCGCCGCCCTGCGGCACGCGCAGCGCGGCGACGCGCCCGTCCCGCAGCCCCGCCGCTTCGCGGAACACCTTGAATTCCACGTCGCGCACCGCGTCGGTCAGCTCGGTCAGTTCGAGCGGCACGCGCAGGTCCGGCTTGTCCGAGCCGTAGCGCGCCATCGCCTCGGCGTAAGTGAGCCGCGGGAAGGGAGCCGGCAGCTCGACCCCGATCGCTTCCCTGAACGCATGGCGGACGAGTTCCTCCATGATCCGCGTGATCTCGTCCTGGTCGAGAAACGAGGTCTCGACGTCAATCTGGGTGAACTCGGGCTGCCGGTCGGAACGCAGATCCTCGTCCCGGAAGCATTTCACGATCTGGTAGTAGCGGTCGAAGCCCGCCATCATCAGCAACTGCTTGAATAGCTGCGGCGACTGCGGCAGCGCGAAGAACTCGCCCGGATGAACGCGCGAGGGCACGAGATAGTCGCGCGCGCCCTCGGGAGTGGAGCGCGTGAGCATCGGCGTCTCGATGTCAATGAAGCCGTGGCGGTCGAGGAAGTTGCGCACCGCCATCGCCACCCGGTAGCGCAGCCGCAGGTTGTTCTGCATGACCGGCCGCCGCAGGTCGAGCACGCGATGCTCGAGCCGCACTGTTTCCGACAGGTTGTCGTCGTCCACCTGGAACGGCGGCGTGAGCGAGGCGTTGAGGATCTCGATTGCCTGCGCCAGCACCTCGACCTCGCCGCTGCGGAGATCGGGATTCACGGTGCCGGCGGGCCGCTGCCGCACCTTGCCCGTCACCCGGACCACGAATTCGCCGCGCAGCCGGTCCGCGACGTTGAAGGTCTCCGGGATATCCGGGTCGCACACCACCTGCACCAGGCCCTCGCGGTCCCGCAGGTCAACGAAGATCACGCCGCCGTGGTCGCGGCGGCGGTGCACCCATCCGCAAAGCGTCATGGTCTGGCCGAGATGCCGGCGGCTCACCAATCCACAATATTCGCTGCGCATGCTGGAAATACCTGGCGTGGGACGGCCGCGGAAGGCGGGTTTACTGATTGACCGCCTTCTGCTGCTCGACCGCAGCCCGGGTGGCGTTGCTCCTGCGGCGGCCGGTCCCGCCGGGCGCGGCAACACCCATCGAGATGATGTACTTGAGAGCCTCGTCCACCGACATATCGAGCTCGACGACGGCGGAGCGCGGTATCATCACGAAATAGCCGCCGGTCGGGTTGGGCGTGGTCGGCACGTACACGCTCACGTACTCGCCCTTCAGGTGATTGACGATATCGCCGCCCGGGGTGCCCGTGAGAAACGCGATGGTCCACATGCCGGGGCTCGGCCACTGCACCAGCAGCGCCTTGCGAAACGCCTGGCCGCCGGGCGAGAACAGCGTGTCGCTCACCTGCTTCACGCCGTGGTAGATCGAGTTCACCACCGGGATGCGTGCGAGCAGACCCTCCCAGAACGTGACCAGCCGCTGGCCGATGATGTTGGCGGCGAGCACGCCGGTCACGAACACGATCAGCACCGTGAGCACCACGCCCAGGCCGGGGATGTGCACGCCGAGCCAGTTCTCGGTGCGGTACTCGGGCGGCAGCAGCAGGAGCGTCTGGTCCATGATGCCCACCAGCAGGTCGAGCACCCACAGGGTGATCACCAGCGGCACCCAGATCAGGAGCCCGGTGATGAGATAGCGCTTGATCAGGCTTTTCTTCGTCATGAGGTGCGGGAAGCGCGCCGGCGCGTCAAAGCGGGTGAGGATAGCAGGGAACCGCCCCGCCCTGCGCCGCTCTCATGCGATGCCGGGAGCAAGGGCCGGGCGGCGATGGCCGCGCGCCCTAATCGCACGCCGGGCAGGCCCCGGCGCCGCAGGCGGCGCCGGGCGTGGGGGCTTGCTTGCCGGAGCTTTCGGCGGGCTTGTCCTGCTTCGCCGCCGGCTTCACGCCGTTATTCTTGAAGTCGATCGCGTACCAGCCGGTGCCCTTCAACTGGAAGCCGGCGGCACTCACCAGCTTCACCAAGGCGCCCTTGCCGCACTCCGGGCAATCGGTCAGCGGCGCATCGCTGATGCGCTGAAGATATTCCTTCTGATGGCCGCACGCGCTGCAGCGGTATTCGTAGATCGGCATGCTCTCTCCCAACCTGAGAAAATCATTATATCTGAGAAGGTTAGCCTGAGCATAGCGGATGTGGGGTCGGGCACCGGGGATTGCAAGAACCTCCGCCCCCCCGGACCGGGCGGTTTGACCTGGCGCAACATGCCGGCCCTTCCAGACCCCTTATCATTCACGCAGTTCACACCCACGGTTCCCGCTCATGGCGCGTCTCTCCAAGGTATTCAGCCGTCTCATCGCCCGCTGCGATAGGCTACCGCCGCTGCCGACGGCCGTCGTGCACCCGGTCGACCCGGAGTCGCTGCGCGGCGTCCTCATGGCCTGGCGCAGCAAGCTGATCCTGCCGGTTCTGGTCGGACCCGAAGCGCGCATCCGCCGCGCCGCCGCAGAAGCCGGCGTCGCCATCAAGGGATTCCGGCTCATTGCGACCGAGCACAGCCATGCGGCAGCAGCGGCGGCGGTGGCGCTGGCCCGCAAGGGCAGCGTCGAGTGCATCATGAAGGGGAGCCTGCATACCGACGAGCTGATGGCGGCCGCCGTCGACGCGGGCGGCGGCCTGCGCACCGCGCGCCGGATGAGCCACGTGTTCCTGCTCGACGTGCCCGCGTATCCGCGGCCCCTCCTCATCACTGACGCGGCGATCAACATCGACCCCGACCTCGAGGCGAAACAGGACATCGTCCAGAATGCGATCGACTTCGCCCACGCGCTCGGCATCGGGCACCCGCGCGTCGCGATCCTCTCCGCGGTGGAAACGGTGACCCCGAAGATCCCGTCCACGATCGACGCCGCGGCGCTGTGCAAGATGGCCGACCGCGGGCAGATCACCGGCGGGACGCTCGACGGCCCGCTCGCCCTCGACAACGCAATCTCTGAAGCGGCGCGCCGCATCAAGCACATTGCCTCGGCCGTCGCCGGGCGCCCTGACATCCTGGTCGCGCCCGATATCGAGGCTGGCAACATGCTGGTGAAGCTGCTGCAGTATCTGGGCGGCGCCAAGGCCGCCGGCATCGTGCTCGGGACGCGCGTGCCGATCGCGCTCACCAGCCGCGCGGATTCCGCGGAATCCCGCCTCGTTTCCTGCGCCATCGCCGTGCTGGCCCGCGCCCACGGCACGTTCGGAAGGCGCGTGAGTCGTAAGTCGTGATCCTCGTACTCAATTCCGGCTCGTCGAGCATCAAGTTCGCGCTCTTCGGCGGAGGCGGCGAGCCGGCGCGGCTGCTGCACGACATCGTCTCCGACCTCGACGCAACACCGGGCTTCAGCGCGCAGGACGAGGAGATCGTGATCGCGCGCCATGCCTGCCGCCTGCTGGGGACCGCGCCGGCTTAGAATAGGCGACCTGACCCGAGCAAGAGGACCCCCATGAGCGAGAGCAACGAGAAGATCGACATTCACCGCGGGCTGAAGGGCGTGTACTTCGACCGCTCGCGCGTGTGCTACATCGACGGGCGCGCCGGCGAGCTGCGCTACCGCGGCTACTCGATCCACGACCTTGCCCAGCGCTCGACGTTCGAGGAGACCTGCTACCTGCTGCTGAAGGGCGATCTGCCGACGGAGACGCAGCTCGCCGCGTTCACCGCGGAGCTCACCGCCGCCCGCACCCTGCCCGCCCCGGTCTACGACATCATCCGCACGATCCGGAAGGCGCACCCGATGGACGTGCTGCGCACCGCCGTGTCCGCGCTCGCGGCCTTCGACCCCGAGACGGCGGACAAGTCGCCCGAGGCGACGCTGCGCAAGGGCATCCGGCTCACCGCGCAGGTGCCGATGATCGTCGCCGCGCACGAGCACATCCGCAACGGACGCGAGCCGGTGGCGGCCGACCCGCGCCTCGGCCAGGCGGCGAACTTCCTCTCCATGCTGAAGGGCCGTGAGCCGAGCGCGGACGCCGCGCGGCTGATGAACATCGACATGATCCTGCACGCCGAGCACGGCTCGAACGCCTCCTCGTTCGCGGCGCGCGTGGTCGCCGGGACCGACGCCGACCTGCATGGCGCGATCACGGCGGCGGTGGCGGCGCTGTCCGGCCCGGCGCACGGCGGCGCGGCGGAAAACGTCATGCGCATGGCGCAGGAGATCGGCGACGCGTCGCGGGCCGCCGAATACGTGAAGACGAAGCGCGCCGCCGGGGAGCCGGTGATGGGCTTCGGCCACCGCGTCTACCGCGCCGAGGACCCGCGCGCGCGCCATATGCGCGCCGGCGTGGAGAAGCTCTCGCGCGAGATGGGCCAGCCGCAGTGGTACCGGATCCTCGAAGCGGTGGTGGAGGCGATGAAGCCCTACGCGCGCCACGGCGTCAACGTGAACGTGGATTTCTACGCCGGCGTCGTCTACTTCCTGAACGGGATACCGGAGGACCTGTTCGTGCCGATCTTCGCCGTCGGGCGCGTGCCGGGCTGGACGGTGCAGGTGCTCGAGCAGATCGAGAACAACATCCTGCTGCGGCCGCTCACCCTCTACAACGGGCCCGAGCCGCGGGATTACACCCCAATCGGCGCACGCTGAACAGGAGGAGCGGAGGCCCTTGATGGTGTTTCAAGGTGCACTTCCCGCCAAATCGCGAATTTCTGCCTCCACTGGGAATGGTATTTGCTACTGTCCTCGAATCTTCGACCGGCGGAACGGGTGAGCCTCGCATTGCCTCTCCAGTACACCGCTGAAGGGTTGGAGTCGTTATTCGGAAGTGACGAGTTCGGTCACAAAGACGTAAAATTACATATATGCCTGTCTCTACTCGTGTTAGGAAGGTCATCGAATCAACCGAGTCCGAGGTTTTTGACCCCTCCGAGTGGTTGCCCCCCGAGATTGGGAGGATTACCAATCATCAAACAGACCTGCCGCGCATCGCGAAGGACGCCAAAGCGATAGCCGCCATCGAATCGCGCTTGTCGCAAATTCCTACGACACATGATGTCTATAACCGGGATTCTCGCGGTATTGATTTCCTAGCTCCGAGCAGCGTCCATCTCGTAGTAACTTCCCCGCCCTATTGGACACTGAAGGACTACCGCGATCACCCGCATCAGATGGGTGATATCGCGGATTACGAGGAGTTTCTTGGGGAACTGGATCGCGTTTGGAAGGCTTGCTTTGACGCGCTTGTTCCAGGTGGCCGGCTTGTATGCGTCGTCGGGGACGTATGCCTGTCCCGCCGCAAGAACGAGGGCGAACACACCGTCGTACCGCTGCATGCCTCAATACAGGAGCATTGCCGGCGAATCGGGTTCAGCAACCTTTCCCCCATTATTTGGAACAAGATTGCGAACGCGGTGTACGAAGCAGAGGGAAATGGTGGTGGTTTCCTTGGGAAGCCTTACGAGCCCAATGCGGTTATCAAAAACGACATTGAGTTCATCCTGATGGAACGCAAGCCGGGAGGGTACCGCAGCCCAAGCGTTGCGACCCGTATCTTGAGCGTGATTCCGGCAGACCGGCACAAGGTCTGGTTTCAACAGATCTGGACTGGCGTAACCGGTGCCTCTACCCGAGACCATCCCGCACCGTTCCCCCTCGATCTGGCTGAGCGCCTCGTCCGAATGTTTTCTTTTGTTGGGGATACCGTTCTGGACCCCTTCTTGGGAACGGGAACCACAAGCGTAGCTGCCGCGGCATGGGGTCGAAATAGCATTGGGGTGGAGGTCGACTCTCACTACTTTGACATGGCTGCAAGACGTATAGAAGGAGAGGTTAAGAGACTCTTTAGTTCTTCAGTTGTTCGTCTTCACCAGTAAGTGCAGGAAGTCTCGGGAGGGGACTTGCTTGACATCGAACAGGGTTTGGCTGAAGCGGTAAAGCATTTCTGGCGAGTCCGTTCCCGGCAGCACCGTAGGCAAGGTGAGAAATCGGGAGTGAAGGACGCTGGTAGCCGTCGTTGAAGTCAAATCCCAGGTAGGCAGCTTCGGCAACAACTTCAATAACCGAGTCGAAGAAGCGCTCGGCAACGCGACCGATTTCTGGGCCGCGTATCGTGAGGGCGCCTTTAAGCCGTCGCAAAAGCCCTGGCTCGGTTATCTGTTTATGCTTGAGGAAACACCAACATCTATGCGGCCCACTCAGAGAATTACGCTGAAACCGTATAACGTAGACGAGGCATTCCAGGGGCGTAGCTACGCCAAGCGCTACGAGCTGGTTTGTGAACGACTAGTACGCGACCGCTTGTACGATGCCGCCTGCTTCTTTTCCTCTAATGGCAAGACGGGTAGGCATGGCGAGTATCGAGAACCAAACCAAGAAATTGGCATAAAGAATTTTGCCATCTCACTTCACGCGAGGGCCGCCGCCTTCTCGCGCGCCGGGAAAGAGTTGAAGGTCCTCGATTCATCAGCGGCTAAATGATTTTCCTGTTGACCGACTTCGGCGCCGCGGATCTCTACGTCGGGCAAGTGAAGGCCGTGCTGCACGAGCGCGCGCCGAAGGTGCCCGTCATCGACTTGCTGCACGATGCGCCCGCTTTCAACGTCAGGGCGGGCGCCCACCTGCTCGCGGCTTTCGCCGCGCGGCTGCCCAAGGACAGCGTCACCCTGGCCGTCGTGGACCCGGGCGTGGGCGGCCCGCGCGACCCGGTGGCAGTACTGGCCGACGGGCGCTGGTTCGTGGGCCCGGACAACGGCCTGATCTCGGTTGCGGCGGCGCGCGCGGCGAAGGCGGAAACCTACACCATCGACTGGCGCCCCGCCCAGCTCGCGGCAACGTTCCATGGGCGCGACCTGTTCGCGCCGGTGGCGGCGATGATCGCCGCCGGCACGCGCAAGGCGGCGAAGCTGAAGAAGCGGGCCGAACTCGCCGTGCGGCTCGGCGCCGAGGATCTCGGAGAAGTGGTCTATGTGGACCACTACGGCAACCTCATCACCGGCCTGCGCGCGAACGCCGTACCGCGCGATCGAGCGCTCGTCATCGCCGGGCGCCAGGTCCCGTACGCGCAGATGTTCTCGGAGGTGCCGCAAGGCGAGTTGTTCTGGTACGAGAACAGCCTTGGCCTCATCGAGATCGCGGCGAATTCCGCGAGCGCGCAGCAGAAGCTCGGGTTCACGCCCGGCGAGCGCCTCGCGTAGCGAAGGCAGAAGGCCCTATGAAGCGGTTCTTCCTTTATCCTTCTGCCCTCATCCTTCATCCTTAATCGTGACGGGTCACTGGTCACGGGTCAATGATCTACACCATCGGCCACGGCAACCGCCCGATCGAGGAATTCATCGGGCTGCTGAAGGAAGCGGGCATCGAATGCCTGGTGGACGTGCGGGCGTATCCCGCCTCCCGGCGCCACCCGCAGTTCGCACGCGAGGCGCTGGAGCGCTCGATGGCCGCGGCGGGCATCCGCTACGTCTGGGAAGGGAAGGCTCTCGGCGGGCGGCGCAGGCCCGCGAAGGACTCGCCGCACCTCGCGTTGCGGAGCCCGGCTTTCCGTGCGTACGCCGATCACATGGCGACGGAGGAGTTCCGCGCCGGCGCGGAGTGGCTCGCCGCGCTCGCACGGAATGCGCGCGTCGCGATCATGTGCGCGGAACGGCTGCCGTGGGAGTGCCACCGCTTCCTCGTATCCGACTACCTCGCCGCGCACGGGACCAAGGTGGTCCATCTCATCGCGCCCGGCGCCAGGCGGCAACACCGTCTTCATGAAGCCGCGCGAATGAGCGGCGGCGGGCTCGTGTACGATCGCGCGACGCAACGGGACCTCGCCTTGTGACGACGCGCCCGCATAGCCGCTAGAATTCCATTCCCCGGCAACCGCCGAGCCGTACGCCAAATCATGCCCTACCGCCCCGATTTCAGGGCCCGCGCCGTTCTGGTCGGAGACCGCCTCGATTTGCGCGCGTGGAAAGGCGGGGAGCCGCTCGCCTCGCACCCGCTCACGGTGGCGGTGCCGGGCGGCGGGGCCGCGGTCCTGTTCCGCTACGGCGTGGTCGTGTTCTTTGACGCCACTGCGCCCGAAGAGACCGCGTTCCTCGAGCAGATCGCGCC
>DAIDBG010000251.1 GCA_027310225.1 bacterium
CCCCTTCCCCCTCTCCCGCGGGGAGAGGGGAAATGGTCTGCAGCAAATGATCTGTCAATCATTTACCGAACGATCAATAGTCGCGCGCGGCATGATCTTGACTGTCGCGGAAGGGCGCGATGTGAAGGTCATCGGCTTCCGCGATCCTTCGCAGCTCGTTTTTCGGCCATCGGGTCATGCGGGTTACTCCTTACGGACGCAGCAGCGTCTTGATCGCGCGGCGTTCGTCCATCGCGCGGTAGCCCTCGGCCACCTGATCGAGCGGCAGCGTGAGATCGAAAACCTTCCCGGGGCTGATCTTCCCGTTCAATACGAGGTCGATGAGCTTCGGCAGGTAGCGGCGCACCGGCGCCGGGCCGCCGTGGAGGCGGACGTGGGCAAAGAAGAGCTCCTGGCCATCGAGCTCGACCCCGTGCGGCACGCCGACAAAGCTTGTGTATCCGCCGGGCCGTGTTGCACGAATGGCTTGCTTCATCGACTCCTGCGTGCCAACGCACTCCAGCACTGAGTCGGCGCCGATTCCGCGGGTCAGTTCCTTGATGCGGGCCACGCCTTCGTCGCCGCGCTCGGTCACGATGTCGGTGGCGCCGAACTCGCGGGCAAGCTTCTGCCGCTTCTCGTGCCGGCTGATCGCGATGATCCGCCCGGCCCCCATTTGTTTTGCCGAGAGAATACCGAGCAGCCCGACCGCGCCGTCGCCAACGACCACGACGGTCGATCCCGGCTTCACGTTCGCTGCATCGGCGGCGAACCAGCCGGTGCCCAGAACATCCGACGTGGTCAGCAGGCTCGGGAGTAGATCGTTGGACGGAACGCCCGACGTCGGCACCAGCGTCCCGTCCGCCAGCGGCACGCGCAGCACCGGCGCTTGCGCCCGGGTGATGAACTCGCGGTGCATGCACGACGACTGGTAGCCGTACTGGCAGTTGGGGCACGTGTTGTCGGAGGTGGCGAACGAGCCGATGACGAACTGGCCGGGCCTGACCGACGTAACCGCGCGGCCGACCTCCTCGACGATGCCGCAGTATTCGTGCCCCATCGGCGTCGGCTCGGTGATCGGTTGGGCACCACGGTAGGGCCACAGGTCGGAGCCGCATACGCAAGTGGCGGACATTCTGATGATCGCATCCGTCGGCTGGATGATCTTCGGGTCCGGGCAATCCTCGAAGCGCACGTCGTGCGGACCGTAGAGCACAGTTCCTCGCATGGTAATCTCCTGTCTTCAATGACGAGCTATTTCGGACGCTTCTCGAAAACTTCCTTTGCCACCGGCAGCGCCGAGAAAACGTTGGGCCAGCCGGCATAGAACGCGAGATGGGTGAGCACTTCCCCGGCCTGCTCCCGGGTGAAGCCGTTATCCATGGCACGGTTCAGGTGGTAAGGAATCTGCGCCACCTGACCCGAAGCGATGAGCACGCTCACAGTGACCAGGCTGCGGTCCCGCGGCGCAAGGTCCGGACGCAGCCATAGGTCGCGGAAGAGGACATCGGTCGTGTACTGCACGACACCGGGCGACACGGCGCCGAACTGGTCCGCGACGCGCTTTGCCCGGTCCGCCTCCGCGGCCTCGTCGAGAGCGAGCAGCCAGGGGGAGGCCGAAGGAAGTTGATCGGCCTTGATGCCGCGTTTGGCAAACACATCCTTGGTCACGGCGACGGCCGACATCGCGTTTCCCCATCCGGAGTAGAACGCGAGGTGCGTGATGATCTCGGAGATCTCCGCCGGCTTGACGCCGTGATCGAGCGCCAGGTTGACGTAGTAGGGCATTTCGACCGTCTGGTTGCGCGCGATCAGCGCGGCGAGCGTCACGATGCTGCGGTCGCGCGGCGAAAGGCCGGGCCGCTTCCATACGTCTCCAAGAAGACGGTCTTGCGTGTACTTCTCAAGGGCCGGGGCGACCGCCCGAACATCGTTCGCTTGGGCCACAGTGCAGACGGTCAATGAGAGCAACGCAATCGCTCCTTTAGAAAGAAATTTCATTCGCTTCGTTCCTCATTTGCCGTACTGCTCGTTGCTCACTTTCTCCAGCCAATCGACGTTCCTGCCGTCGACCGTTTCCTGGAGCGCGACGTGCGTCATCGCCGTGGTCGGCGCGGCGCCATGCCAGTGCTTCACGCCCGGCGGGATGCGCACCACGTCGCCCGGCCGGATCTCCTGCACCGGGCCGCCCCACTGCTGCACCCGGCCAACGCCCGCCGTGACGATCAGGACCTGGCCGACCGGGTGCGTATGCCACGCGGCGCGGGCACCGGGCTCGAAGGTGACCAGACCGCCGGACATGCGCGACGGCGGAGTCGCCGGGAAGAGCGGATCGACGCGCACCGAGCCGGTGAAATACTGGTCCGGCCCTTTGTTCGACGGCTGGCTGCCGGCTGGAGTGATGGTGATCGTCTCCTCGGCATAAACGGGTGCCGAAGCGAGCGCGAGCAGCGATGCTGCCGTTGCGATTAGCGGTTTCATTGATCTCGTTCCTGATTGATGTTTCCGTGATCGATAATCTAGGGTATGCGGCGAGCTGTGACTAGACGGCTGAATCGGCATGGGCCTATGAGACCGACTCATGAATGCACGTCGGCAGTGGCTCGATCGTGACCTTCACCTCGCTCCTGTAATCAGCGCCGTGCTCGCGGTCATCGCTCTGCTTGCCCGAAGCACAGTTCTGATCTACGGGCGGAGCGGCGCCTTGATCGCGCGGCGTTCGTCCATCGCGCGCTAGCCCTCCGCCACCTGCGCGCCCCTTCGTTCTGTGCCGCTTTTCGAGACAATGTCGAATATTAGAACCCAGTAACAGAGAACAAGGTTGAATAGAGGGAGCTGAAGTCCCGCGGGAAGGCTGTAAACGAGCGCCGTGCCCGGCAACCACACTGCCCACGTGGAGACGAGAACGGCGGGAAAGGTGCGCAGAAAAAAACCCTTCCGAATTTTTTGCGGCATTCCGCAAAGGAGAACCCGCTGTCGATCCATGCATAAAGGAGGAGTATCTCGGGACCGGCCAAGAGCGGAAAGTACACAAACTGGTCGAAAGCAACTTTTTTTATCACGGTAACGACAGAAGGTTCCGTTCCGAAAAGAAAAGACTGGAGCCTGTAGAAAATATCCACTTCAAACCCCTTCCAGGCCCAGAAGAGAAGGAGTGCGGCTGCCCGCAATGAAGCCTTGTCCGCCGGCAGTCTTCCCAGCGCTTTCAAAAAGAGAAGAGGCACCAGGGCACCGAAAAACATTGTCGCTACGACCGAATAGAGGAATCCGTATTCCCCTCTCAGCCGCAAGATCGCGTCATAGGCGGGGCGCGTAGAGGGGACAAAGTAATAGAGCAGAACTATCATCAGCCCAAATATCTGGAGCTGAATCCCCGGCTTCACGTTTTTGGCAACCGCGGAACCGATATCGTTCAGCAATGTCTTCACGATATTTCGCATAAGACCGTCCCGTTAACGCGATTTAACTGCGCCGGGCTTGGCCGACGTCATCAGCAGAAGCAAATCAAAGGTGCCTTCGAATGAAGTCATCGACAAGATTCAACATGTCTCTACTCCAGAAAGGCGTTCCACCGTGGTCCGCGCCTTTCAGTTGATACATCACGGCTTCCTTGTCGAATTTCTTCAAGGCGTCGTACATCATGACGCTTTGACCGAACGGGACGAGACGGTCTTTGCTACCGTGAACAATCAGAATTGGCGGCAGACGCTGATCCTGGGAAAGATATCCCATGGGTATCGTGGGCTGACTTTCTCAGGATTGTCTAGAACGTTGACACCACCGATGAAGAGACCCTCCGGCCTCTTTGCCGACATGTGGTCCCAAGTCGAAAGCTCTTTGTTCATCTTGCTTATGTCGGTGGGCCCATAGAAATCAATCACTGCCTTCAGCGAGATCGGGTCCTTGTCTTGACCTTCGTCGTCATACAAATTCCTGTCTAGAGTTACCGCGGTCATCAGCGCGGTATGGCCGCCCGATGAATCGCCCCATAGCACGATCTTTGATGCATCAATGTTGTATTTGTCGGCATTCTTCTTCAGAAAGCGGATCGCCGATTTGGTATCCGCAATCTGTGCCGGAAAGGCAGCGACAGTGGACGGCCTGTACTCTACGATCGCAACGATGTATCCCCTCTTAACCATTTGGGCCACCTGAGGCAGGTTGTACATTTCCTGTTTCAGCCAAGCGGAGCCCTGAACAAATACGATCAACGGAAATCTCTTATCAGCCGCTCCATCGTCAAACGGCCATGGCGTCAAGATATGGACATGTAACGGCATGCCTGTCTTCTTCGCGTATTCGACATTGAGAGTCGACGCAACGGCTGGATCAGAAAAATTCGGTTGAATGACTTTGATTCCACTCGTGAATGACTTGCTTTCCGGAAACTCGGCAAGTGTCATTTGTTTCGGCGGGATAACTTTAGAGTGATCTAAAGTCGTTTCAGCGTTTGCTATCGAAGTCACTCCGATCAGAAAGAGCGCCAAGAGCTTTGGCGTTTTCATACGCCAGTCGTTTAATGGCCACACAGGACAGTTCCTTTCATGTCATGCCTCTCAAGGCGTGTCGCTTACTTTCTCAACAGCTTGAACGCCTGATTCCAATGACCGCCTGCAAACGCGGTAATGATCCAAACCATGGCGGTCGCTTCGACGTAGTGCGAGAAGCCGATGCCGCCGACATCAATGGGATTCCAGCCGAAGTCTTTGCAGATGCGCGACACTTGTTCTTTCGCTTTTGCATCGTCTCCGCAAAGAAACATGTCCGGCGGGCCGCCGGCAAACGCCGGCCTGTAGAAGTGCGCATTTCCCACGGTGTTGAAGGCCTTGACGACAAACGCTCCGGGCAGAGCGTTTTGATTGAGCTCGCCGCCGGAAGTGCCAAGCCCGCCGACGAGCTTGGGCGGAAGGCCAGCCGACATATCCAGGGGGTTCGTGGCGTCGATAACGACCTTGCCGTTGAAATTGGCCGCTCCCGCCATCTGGATCGCCTCCACGGACTTGGTGCCGTGGACTGCGAGAACCACCAGTTCTCCGAATCTCGATGTCTCGGAAAACGTTCCGGCGCATGCACCTTTGCCCATTTCGCGCAGCCAGGAAGCCAGCTTTTCCGGCTGCCGCGAACCCAACATGACCTCGTGACCTTCCTTGAGGAAGCCACGGCCCAGCGATTTGGCGACGTCGCTCGATCCAAGAATTCCTACCCTCATCGCTTCTCCTTTCTTCGCGAGCTGCGCTGATGCTGGCTACCAGGCGTAGGCCTTGGGCGCCTCGCCGCCAGGGCCGGGCCAGATCTCGTCCAGCCGCCGGATCGTCTCGTCCGAGAGAGAAATCTCCAACGAACGCAGACTGCGGGTGAGCTGCTCCGCCGTGCGCGGCCCGACGATAGGGGCCGTGACGGCAGGGTTGTGCAGCAACCAGGCCAGCGCGACGTCGGCGGGCTCCTCACCGAGCTCGCGGCAGAGCGCCTCGTATTTCTCGAGTTGTGAGCGATGCTGCTCAATGCGCATCTGCAATAGCGGAGTGGCTTTGCGGCCTTCGCTCGCCTTCTTGATCGCACCACCCAGGAGTCCCATGCCGATCGGGCTCCATGGAATGAGACCAATGCCGTAGTACCGGAGCGCCGGAATGACCTCGAGCTCGACGGTGCGAGTGCTGAGGTTGTAGAGGCTCTGCTCCGACGCCAAGCCAAGGAAGTTGCGCGACGCGGCCACACTCTGCGCGGTGGCGATGTCCCACCCGGCGAAATTGCTGCTCCCGACGTACGTCACCTTGCCCTCGCGAACCAGCTGCTCCATCGCCTGCCAGATCTCGTCCCAGGGAGTGCGCCGATCGACGTGGTGCATCTGGTAGAGATCGATATGATCGGTCTGCAGCCGCCGAAGGCTGTCCTCGCAAGCCCTTCGGATGTGATAGGCCGATAAGCAGCGATCGTTCGGGCCGGTGCCCATCGGCTGGTACACCTTGGTTGCCAGGACAATGCGATCGCGACGGCCGCCCCGGGCCAGCCACCGGCCGATGATTTCCTCGGAGGTTCCGAAGCCCTTCTCCATGTCCGGAGACTGTGGCCCGCCATAGACATCCGCGGTATCGAAGAAGTTGATACCGGCCTCGAGGGCCGTGTCCATGATCTTGAAGCTGGCGGTTTCGCCCGTCAGCTCCCCGAAATTCATGGTGCCGAGCGCCACACGACTGACTTGAAGTCCCGTGCGGCCGAGATGTTTGTACTTCATCATGATTAGCGAGCTCCTATTGCGGAACGCGCTCGATCGTCGCTTTCAGCGCTCCGGGATTGCGCAATGCTTCACTCCCCGACTCGAGCCGGCCTAGCTTGATGAGCCCTCTCGAATAGCGGAAATCCTTGTGGAAGAACGCCAGGTTCCCCCAGGGAGCGTAATAAGCGATGTCGCCGGCGGAGGGTTCGCTGCCCGCAGGTGCGCCCGCCGTCGATAGTTTTCTTGGCAGATAGCTGATCTTTTCAGTCGCCGCGTAATCTTCGAGCGTCAACGTTATCGGCAGCAGGGAAAGAAAATCCCTCGTTGTTACGTTGTCCAGCAACGTCGCTGTCATCGCTTTTCCATTGATCGTCAGACGGATCTTCATACTGTCTGCAGCGTTGTCTGCGGCATGAGCGGTCACGTTGAAGACCATGGCCGATGCGAAGGCCAGGAGCAACGTCTTCACTGCGGACGCAGGCAGTGTTGCCTCGGTTGCCATCACTACACCGTTTGACCGCTATCGATCACCATGGCATGTCCGATGACGTCTTTATGCAAGATGTTGGGTGAAGAAGGACGTGAGCTTGTCGAAGGGGATAAGGTTCACCCGATCGTAGAGGTCCACATGCGTCGCCCCCGGAACGATGTAAAGTTCCTTCGGCTCGCCCGCGCGAGCGAACGCGTCTTCGCTGAAGTAGCGTGAAACGGCGACCTCGTCGGCGATGAGCAGGATCGGGCGCGGGGAGATCGTGTCGACACGCTCGACCGGGTAGAACTGCATCAGCGCGCCGTTGCTGGTCAGCGACATGGCCGTCGTCGAGCGGGGGTGACGCGCGCGCGGCGTGCGATAGTAGTCATAGAACTCCTTCACGAAGTCCGGTGAATCTGCGGTGATCGTCTGAGGCGTTCCGATGACGTACTTCTTCTCGCCACCCTCGGCCTCAATCCAGCGCTGCTGGCCAATCGCTACGAGTTCCTTCCGGCGGTCCGCCTCGGACATCGTGTCGCCCAGGTGCTGACGGCGGTCGCGACCCATGTCCCACATGATGACCGTAGCGATCGCTTTCATACGCGGGTCGATCTGCGCGGCGCTGAGCACAAAACTGCCGCTGCCGCAGACTCCGATGACGCCGATACGATTCCGGTCGACAAGAGAGTGAACACCGAGGAAGTCGACGGCGGCGCTGAAGTCCTCCACGAAGGCTTCCGGAGAGGCGATGAAATGCGGCTGGCCGCCGCTCTCGCCGTTGTAGGAGGCGTCGTGCGCGATGGTGATGAAGCCACGCTCCGCCATCGTCTGGGCGTAGAGGCCGGAAGCCTGCTCCTTCACGGCGCCGAATGGAGTGCCAACAACGAGGGCGGGATGCCGGCGTGAACGATCGAGGTTCTTCGGGACGTAAAGATCGGCGACCAGATTGATGCCGAGCCGGTTGTAGAAGGACACCTTCTTCTGGATCACCAGCGCACTTTGCGGGAAGGTCTTGTCCCAGGCGAGGGTGTATTGCGCGAAAGCCGGAGCGTTCGTGACGGACGGCGCGCGCAGGGTCCGCGAGCCCGTTGCCGTGCCTCGGCCTCCGGTTTCCCCGGCCTGCGCCTGGGCGGCAACGCCCGCCAGCAATGGTGCCACGACTAATCCCGCACTGGCGGTCAAGAACTCCCGCCTACCCAGCCTGGACAGGCTGCTCTCATCATCGGAATTTGGATCTTGATTGTTCATTTGAATCACCTCGTATTAACGAACTGCAATGTACGAGGTGCACCGGCAAAGATTAAGTGGCAGAATTCGCATGGACTTGTGAGAGGCTTTCAGTAATGCCACGCGAAAACCTCAACGACCTGCAGGCTTTCCTGGTAGTCGCCCGCTGTCGAAGCTTTACCAAGGCCGCCGCGCAGCTGGGTGTCTCGCCGTCCGCTCTCAGTCACTCGATGCGGGGACTCGAGGAACGGCTTGGCATTCGCCTTCTCACGCGTACGACCCGTAGTGTTTCGCCCACGGAGGTGGGCGAACGGCTTCTGCGTACGGTGGGGCCGCGCTTCGAGGAAGTCGAGGCAGAGCTCGCTGCACTGAACGAACTACGGCGGAAGCCCGCCGGTACTATTCGAATCACGGCCGGCGATCATCCCGCCGTGACGCTTCTCTGGCCAAAGCTTGCGAAGGTTCTGTCGAAGTACCCCGACGTCAAGGTCGAGATCAATATGGAGGGCGGGCTAATTGATATTGCCGCTCAGCGCTTCGACGCCGGCGTTCGCCTGGGCGAGCAGGTCGCCAAGGACATGGTGTCGGTGCGCATTGGTCCCGACGTTCGTTTTGCCGTGGTCGGAACGAAGTCCTATTTCGCCAAGCGTGCGGTTCCCAAAACACCCCAAGACCTTATTGCGCATTCATGTATCAACTTGCGTCAGTCCACTCACGGGGGATTGTGGGCCTGGGAATTTGAACGGAACGGTCGTGAACTGAAGGTGCGCGT
Organism: bacterium; assembly: GCA_027310225.1. Classification (GTDB taxonomy): domain Bacteria; phylum Pseudomonadota; class Gammaproteobacteria; order Burkholderiales; family SG8-41; genus SG8-41. The sequence continues at coordinate 8,665 of DAIDBG010000251.1, forward strand.
GGACGGACAACTCATCTTCAACAGCATCTTTCAGGTTCGCGATGCTGCGGTGGACGGGTTTGGACTCGCGTACATACCGGAGGACCTTGCGCGGCCCTACCTCTCGAAGGGGCAACTCGTATGGGTACTCGAAGAGTGGTCCCCGCCTTGGTCCGGATACCACCTCTATTACCCGAGTCGCCGCCAGTCCTCACCGGCCTTCGCCCTGGTGGTGGATGCGCTGCGCTACCGGAGTTAACGCGGCGGCGCCACTGTGCTCAACTCCATGGGCGTGCTGCCGAGCCACCCTTGGCGTTGTCTTCGCGTCCTTGAATATTGATTTCTTCGCGTCCTTGGCGACCCGTAGTACAGCCTTCCTTCGCGTCGCATACCCTCACCCCCGACCCCTCTCCCTCGAGGGCGAGGGGAGATTCGAGATGGCCTACTCCAGCTGAGAAGGCCATAGCATGAGGATCGCGTCCTTCGCAACCCGTCGTAGCAGCTACCTGTAACCCGCTTCCTTCTGGCCGCGGATGGCGAGAACGAACACCGTGTCGAGCTCTTCGACATAACGATAGAGCGCGACGTAGCCGTGGGCGCGCCGCCCGATCACGAGCTCCCTCAAGCCGCCCGGCACGGTCCGGCCGATCAGGGGGTTGCGCTCCAGAGCGTCGATTGCCCGGACAATGTCCTCGATGCGCGATCGGGCGCCCGCTACTTCGTGCTCCAGAAGATGATCGAGGATACGGTCGAAGTCGTCCGCGACCTCCGGCGCGAATTCGATGCGCGCCACGACTAACGCGAAAGCTTCCGCGACTTCGGTCGCGCAACCCTGGCGCCGGCGAGCCGGCGCTTGAGGTAACGGCGCATCTCATTCCACGACACCGTTTTGCCGGATGCGACGATCTCGGCATACCGCCGCTCCGCCGTGTCCATGAACTCCAGCCGGCGCTCTTCCTGCTCGGCCTTCTCCCGGATCGCCTCCAGGATGAAGCCGTGCGCCGTGGTCCCGGTACGCTCGGCGGCGCGGGCGATACGCTCCTTGAGATCCTGCGGCAGGCGAATGGTGGTCGTGGACATTGCGGCGCTCTCTCCGAAAAGCTTTACTGTAGCACAAGAGTGCTACGCCGATACGCCACCCGCCGGGCTATCGAGCGTTCCGAATGAAAGGGCGCAATCGCCTTCAGCCAAGCCCGGCGCTTTCGTTAACAATCGGCCCTGTCCGTTTTCGGAAACTAATCGTCAAATCATATCTGGGCTGCTACACCAGAGGCGGCCGCTGTAACCACCCTTCGCGTTGTCTTAGCGACCTTGAAATACGGCATTCTTCGCCTCCTTGGCGGCCTTCGCGGTGAGGCTGTTATTTTCCTTGGCATCCTTCGCGACCTTGGCGGGGAAGCTTTTCCTTTCCTTTGCGTCCCTAGCGGCCTTCGCGGTAAAGCTTTAGCCAGCGGTCAGTAAGCAGCGACGCAGCCGTCGCTGCGCGGGTCCACCCCGCCCTCCAGCACGCCGTCCGGGTGCCGCAGGATCGCGCCCGCGTGCCCCATGGCCTCGTCATATTCGGAGAGCACCTCCATCGTGTGGCCGCGCCGCGCGAGCTCGGCGCGCTTGCGCGCCGTGTTGTCCGCCTGGCTGCGAGTGACCGCGACGCCGTGCCTGGCGTAGTGGATGGCGTCCGCAAGCAGGCGCAGCAGGCGACTGTTATTTCTTGGGCACCTGCCAGATGCTCTTCGGTGTCAGGCAGTGCACGTTCTTCTCGGCGCCCCACACATCACCCAGGCGGCAGTCCATCGCCACGCTGGCGAGCCCATAGGCGTCGAGACGCGCGATGCCTTTCTCCTTCTCCAGGAACTGGATCATGGCGCGCGAGGCATCATCCATCGCCCGATTGAGGTCGGCGTTCTTCGCGTACGTGACGTAGTACTTGGCGGTCTCCTTGGTCGGCCGCTCCATGTCTTCCTTGTCGTTGGGGTTCCTCGGATTCAGGCAGTGGATGCCTTTCTTGACGTTCACCACCTGCGTTATGCGGCAGTCGGAAACGGTACGCATCAGCTTCGCCGCGTCGTCCACCGGGAGCTTGCGCTGTTCGGCGAGAAACTTTGCGGTCTGCTCCTTGACGAAATCAAGCGCCTTGTTGAGGTCCTGGTCGAAACCCATGGTAATCCAGGACTTCGCCGTCTCGATGCGCGGAAAGTCGAGCGGTTTCCCCTTGATCACTTCGACCGTCACGTTCATTTCGCGGTACGCGGTCTCCAGCGCCGTGAGGTTGACCTCGCCGTTGCCTTGCGCCGCGTGCGAGTCTCCGGTCCACAGCAGTGCGCCCGGAACGTACACCGGCACATACAGCGTCGTGCCCTCAATGAGATCGCGGTTATCCATGTTGCCGGCGTATTCGCCGGGCGGCACCGTGCTGTAACGGCCGGGCTCCCTGCGCGCCACTCCCAGAATGCCCGGGAAGGGCCTCAACGGAATGAATACCCCCGGCACGAATTCGCTCACCTTGCGGTCCCAGTCGAGGTAAACATACTTGACCTGGCCGTCCGGATACTCCTTCGGGAACTGCCCGAACATGCCGGGCACGTTGAAGTTGGTCGCGTAGGCGCGCGGTATGATGCGGTTGAGCTTGACCTTCAGCACATCGCCCGGCTCGGCGCCGTTGACAAAGATCGGACCGGTCACCGTATGCGGCCCGCGGCCCGGGTAGTCGGTTCTGAGCTTCTTGATCTCCTCTATGGTCTTGCCCGGCACCACCTGGTCTTGCGCGTGCATCATGGTTTCGATCACGATGGTGTCGCCGGAGTCCACCTTCAGCACCGGCGCCTGCGAATTGTCGAACCAGCCCCATTGGGTGGTCTCCAGCGTCGCCGGAAGCAGATGCAGCTTGCCCGGCAGTTTCTTTCCGGGTAAGGCAACAGATTGGGCTGAGGCGCTGGCGGCGAATAGCAACCCAACACCTAGAGTGAGGATTTGCACTAGCTTTGACATATTGTCCCCTCATCAAATTGATGCCCGTGACATTGCAGGACGCGTGCCAGCCGGCGGGCGGATGACCGTAGCACACCCGGCTTCTGGCAGCAATAAACTGATTTGCCTTGTGAATTCCCGGGTCTCCCGCGCGCGCAGTAGAATCAGGAAGCGGTGCACCGCTTCGCGCGACGCACGTTATCAGTGCGAGGCGCACGACTCCGGTGCTCCGTTCCAGGTCAACGCTGCCGTCTACGGAAACGATTCCGAGCATGCCGAACAAGCTCACCCGCGCAGGAACGCTCCTCCTCGCGCTCGCGCTCGCCAACTGCGCGCAGAACCCGGTCACCGGCCAGCCGGACTTCGTGCTGGTTTCCGAATCGCAGGAAATCGCCATCGGCCGGCGCGAGGACCCCAAGGTGCGGAGCGAGTACGGCGTTTACGACAACGCGCAGGTGCAGCAGTACGTGAGCGAGGTCGGCCAGCGCCTCGCCAGGGCGAGCCACCGCTCCAACCTCGAGTACCGCTTCCTGGTGGTGGATTCGCCCGAGGTCAATGCCTTCGCGCTGCCCGGCGGCTACGTCTATATCACCCGCGGCATGCTTCCCTATCTCAATTCGGAAGCCGAGCTCGCGGCGGTGCTGGGGCACGAGATCGGGCACGTCACCGCGCGGCACGCGGTGCAGCGGCTCACCGCCAGCACCGCCGCAAACGTGAGCGCCTCGGTCCTGCAGATCTTCGTGCCGCAGACGCGCGGCGCGCTCGGCGACAACGCGATCAACCTGCTCGGCGGCGCGCTGCTCTCGGGCTACGGGCGCGAGCAGGAACTGGTAGCCGATCGCCTCGGCGCGGAGTACCTCGCGCGCACCGGCTATGACCCGCAGGCGACGGTGAAGGTGCTCGGCCTGCTCAAGAACCAGGAGCTGTTCGACGCCGAGATCGCCCGGGCCGAAGGCCGCGAGCCGCGCCGCTATTCCGGGCTGTTCGCCACCCACCCCGACAACGACACGCGTCTGCAGCAGGTGGTGAGCGAAGCGGCGCGCTTCAAGCAGACAACCACGCGCACCGCGCAGGAGGACTACCTGCGCCGCATTGACCGCGTGGTCTTCGGCGACAGCCCGAGCCAGGGCATCGTGCGCAACAACGACTTCTATCACGCCGAGCTCGGGTTCGCGCTGCGTTTTCCGGCCGGCTGGCGCGTGCAGAACCGCCCCCAGAGCGTGACCGCAACGAGCCCGCAGGGCGAGGCGCTCATCGAGCTGCGCGCCGCCGGGCCCGCCCGGGGCAGCCCCGCCGAGGTGCTGCGCAGCAAGGTGAGCCTGGGATTCGGCGGCCAGGTCACCACGACCACGATCAACGGGCTGCCGGCCGCGGTTGCGAACACCACCATCGGCGGGCAGCCGGCGCGCGTCGCGAGCGTGTTTCTCGGCAAGCTCGCCTATCTGATCGGCGCCCGGGCACGCTCGAGTGCGGCGTTCAATCAGTATCAGGGCGAGATCGAGGCCTCGCTTGCCAGCTTTCGCGCGATCACGGACCAGGAGCGGCAACTGGCGCGGCCACTCAGGCTGCGTGTGATCACCGCCCCGGCGGGCCTGACCTTCGCCGAGCTCGCGCGCCGCTCGCCGCTCGGCCAGTTCGCCGAGGGCTATCTGCGGGTGATCAACGGCCTCTATCCGGCTGGCGAGCCGGCCGCAGGGCAGCCATTAAAGATTGTCGAATAAGGAGTCGGTCGGGACAAAGTCCGACAAACTCCTGGCGGTGCGATAATCATGCTCAAAGCAAGAACAACCCGCACCCCTTGCCCATGACCGCCAGCCGCCTCCGACGATGACCTCCCGGCGCAACCTGGCTCTCCTGCTCCTGCTGAGCGCCGCGTGGATCTTGCCCGGGCTCGTCGCGCACGATCCCTGGAAGCCGGACGAGGCGTACACCTTCGGCGTGGTCTTCGAGATATTGAAGGGCGGTTCGTGGCTGGTGCCGACGCTCGCCGGCGAGCCGTTCCTCGATGACCCGCCGCTCTATTCCCTGAGCGCGGCGGCAGCGGCGAAAGTGTTCTCGGCGTTCCTGCCGCTGCACGACGCGGCGCGTCTCGTCACCGGCCTGTGGATGGCGCTCACTTTCCTGTTCACCGCGGCGGCGGCGCGCGAGCTGAACGCAGGGCGCTACGGCGCGCTTGCGGTGCTGCTGCTGCTCGGCAGCTTCGGCCTGGTGGTGCGCTCGCACCAGCTCATCCCCGACGTGGCGATGCTCACCGGTTTCGCCGTGGCCTACTACGGCTTCGCGGCCGCGCCGCGCCGCGCCGCCTGGGGCGGCTTCTGGATCGGCACCGGCACTGGCATCGCCTTTCTCGCCACCGGGCCGCTCTCGCTCGTGACGCTCGCTGTCCTCGCCGCGCTGCTGCCGGCGCTCGGCGCCGCGTGGCGCGCGCGCGGCTACCTCGCGGCGCTCGGCATTGCCGCCGCCGCTGCCGCCCCCTGGCTCGCGGTCTGGCCGCTGCTGCTCTGGCAGCGTTCCCCGGCGCTGTTCGACGCGTGGCTCTGGACCGCGAACATTGACCGCTACTTCGGCGGTGCCGGGCTGGAGCCCGGCAATCTGGGCAATCTGTACTACCTGCGCATACTGCCGTGGTACGCCTTTCCGGCGTGGCTGCTCGCGCTGTGGGCGCTGTGGCGCGCGCGGGCGGCCGGCCTCGGCCGGCCCGCCATCGTGCTGCCCCTGGCGGGCTTTCTCGTCACGTTGATCGTGCTCTCGGCTTCCGCGGATGCGCGCGAGCTCTACGCGCTGCCGCTGCTGCCGCCGCTGGCGCTGCTCGCGGTGCAGGCGCCCGGGACGCTGCGGCGCGGCGCGGCCAATGCCTGGTACTGGTTCAGCGTGATGGCATTCACCTTCTTCATCGCGGTGATGTGGTTTTACTGGAGCGCGCTCGAGCTCGGCGTGCCGGCCCGCCTGCATCAGCACCTTCTTACCATCCGGCCGGGCTACGACTTCGGCTTCCGGTGGCTGCCGTTCGTGCTGGGGCTCGCTTACACCGCCGCGTGGATCGCCGTGGTCGCAAAACTCAAACGCAGCCCGGAGCGGCCGGCGATCGTGTGGGCGACCGGCATCACCGCGGTGTGGGCGCTGATCGCGATCCTGTTCATCGGCTGGGCGGACACGGCGAAGAGCTACCGCTCGATGATCGCGGACATGGGCAAGGCGCTGCCCGCGAAGTACCGCTGCATCTCGAGCCTGGGTCTCGGCGAACCGCAGCGCGCGCTGCTGGACTATTTCGCCGGCATCGTGACCTACCGCGAAGAGGTCCCGGAACGGCGGCGCGACTGCGACCTGCTGCTCGTGCAGGGCAAGCCGCTCGACGAGCTGGTGCTGCCGGTTTACTGGAAGAAGATCTGGGAAGGCCAGCGCCCGGCCGACAGGGAGGAACGCTACCGGCTTTACCGGAAGACAGACCGGTAAAAAGAACGAACGCCGTGCGAGACACGCACGGCGTTTTTCTTGTCCCGTCATCCGTCACTTCGTCGCCCGCCTGAGCCGGGCGAGCTCGCCGAGGCAGAGACGGGTGAAAGCGAGCGCGGAAAGCACCGGCACGGCGAGGTTCACCAGCGGCACGTAGTAGAGCGCGGCGAGCGCGAGCCCGAGCGCGCAGAGCCTGCCGCCGGAACCGCGGATGACGGCTTCGTACTCTTCAGCGCTCGCATGCTCGGCGAGCGCGTCGTAGCGGAACAGGCGCTGGTTGAGCTGCGCCGAGAGCCACCACGGCAGCAGCAGCGCGCCGATGCCGGTCAGCCACAGCGGCAACGTCACCACCCACAGCGCGGCGAAGGCGAAAACCGCCCGGGCTGCGTTCCACAGGCTGCCGGTCGCCGTGCCGCCCCTGCGCCGCTCGAGTTGCGGAAAATCGCGCTCTCCCACCCACGGCACGATCACCGGCATCGCCACGATCTCGGTCACCAGCGCTGCGGTGACCAGCATCACCGGCAGCAGCAGCGCGATCGCCCCGATGCCGCTCGCCCAGACGAAGAGCGACGACAGGCCGAGCCTGCCGATCCAGGCGAGCCAGGGCGTGGCCGCGATCCAGTCCGCCACCCAGCGCGCCCAGTCGTCGGAATAGGCCCAGGCGAGCCCCAGCCACACCGCCAGCGCCGCGAGCGGCGGCACCAGCGCGAGCGCCGCGATGCGCGGCTCGCGCAGGTCGCGGAACGCGCGCGCGAACGCCGTCAGCACCGGTTGCATGCGCAACCCCCTCCACGAACCCGCAATGACATCAGGAGCGATCGGATCGCCTCCGCGCGTTGAGCGGCGGCAACCGCCTTCCGGTCCGACGGTAATTCTACGGGTGACCACGGAAGGAAAACAGGTACAATTGCCGCAAACACCCCCTCGCCCGGCACCAGCCAGCCGTGACTTCATCGCGCACCCGATTGCCCTCGTGGAAAGCACTCGAGCAGCACCGGCACGCCGGCTCCGGCCTGCACCTGCGGCGGCTGTTCGAACAGGACCCCGGGCGCTTCCAGCGCTTTTCCCTGAAGCTGGATGGCATCCTGCTCGATTATTCCAAGCAGCTCGTCACCGAGGAGACGATGATGCTGCTCGTCGCGCTCGCGCGCGAATGCGGGCTGGAAGCGCGGATCCGGGGCATGCTCTCGGGCGAGCGCATCAATTTCACGGAGGGCCGCGCCGCGCTGCACGTCGCGCTGCGCGCGGCGCAGCCGGTGCTGCTCGACGGGCGCGACGTGACCGCGGACGTCAAGGCGGTGCTCGCAAGGATGCGCGCTTTCTGCGAAGGCGTGCGCGCGGGCGGGATCAAGGGCGCCGGCGGCCAGCATTTCACGGACGTCGTCAATATCGGCATCGGCGGCTCCGATCTCGGGCCGGCGCTTGCCTGCGAGGCGCTCGCGCCCTACGCGATCCCCTCGCTCGGGACGCACTTCGTATCGAACGCGGACGGCCACGCCATCGCGGCGGTCCTCGAGGACCTCGACGCCGCCCGCACGCTCTTCATCGTCGCCTCGAAAACCTTCACCACCCAGGAAACCCTCGCCAACGCGCGCACCGCCCGCGACTGGCTGGCGGCAAAGCTGGGGGCGGCCGACGCGGCCAACCATTTCTGCGCGGTGACCGCCGCTCCCGGACGCGCCGCAGAATTCGGCGTGCCGGAGGGGCGGGT
>DAIDBG010000273.1 GCA_027310225.1 bacterium
GGCCGGGATAGCGTTGCAGCCCCAGATAGAAAGCGGTCAGGATGGCAATCGTGTCAACCGCGGCGATCACGCCGATCCCGATTGCCATGTCGCGATTGATGACGGGCTCCTTCGGCGGCCTTGGCGGATGCTTCATGATGTCGGAATCGCCCTTTTCCACCCCCAGCGCGAGGGCCGGCGCGCCGTCGGTGACGAGATTCAACCACAGCAACTGGACCGGCCTTAAGGGGATCGGCATCCCCAGCAGCATCGCGCCGAATATGATCAGGATCTCCCCGGCGTTGGCGGAAAGCAGGTAATAGATGAACTTGCGGATGTTGGAATAGATGAGCCGCCCCTGCTCGATCGCCGCTACGATGCTTGCGAAATTATCATCGGTGAGGACCATGTCCGCGGTCTGCTTGGACACGTCCGTCCCGGTGATGCCCATCGCCACACCGATGTTGGCGCGCTTCAAGGCCGGCGCGTCGTTGACGCCGTCTCCGGTCATCGCCACGATGTGACCGCGCGCCTTCAGCGCCTCCACGATTCGGGTCTTGTGCTGGGGCGAAACCCGGCAGCACACATCGAGCTTCTCGGCCCGGGCCGCCAGTTCCTCATCGCTCAGCTTCTCGATTTCCGGACCGGTCAGCACCACCCCGCCCGGGGTCAACAAGCCGATATCCCTGGCGATGGCCTGGGCGGTCTCCTTGTAGTCGCCGGTCACCATGACGCTCTTCAGCCCAGCGCCGGTGGCGACCTTGACGGCCTCCACCACCTCGGGGCGTGGCGGGTCGATCATGCCGAGCAGCCCGACGAAGGTGAGATTCTTCTCGATCTCTTCCGGGCGCGGGCTTTCGGGCACCCCGGTGAGCGGCCGGTAGGCCACTCCCAGCACCCGGAGCGCGTTGCTCGCCATATCGCGGTTCTGCTCCAGGATTTCCCCGCGCTTCTCTTCCGTCAGCGCGAGGGCCTGCCCGCCCTGCTGGATGCGGCCGCAGAGATCCAGGATCACATCAGGCGCCCCCTTGACGAAGGCGATAAACGGGGGATAGCTGAATCCGTCGAGGAGAGCCTCACCATGAACGCCTTCAAAGCGGTGGATGGTGGTCATCCGCTTCCGGTCCGAATCGAAGGGAACTTCCTGAACTCGAGGCAGGATTCCTTCCAGCTCCCGCTGGAAAAACCCGCTCTTTGCGGCGGCGACGACCATGGCCCCTTCCGTCGGATCGCCGATGATGCGCCAGGAGCGGTTGCCCGCTTCATCGCTCCTTTCCTCCAGTTTCGCGTCGTTGCAGAGCATCGCCCCGTGGAGCAGCACCGTCGCGTCGGCATTCGCACGCGGATCATGGGGATTTCCGCCCACGAAGAATCGTCCGCTCGGGTCATACCCTTCGCCGGTGATCCGCAAGCTCGTTCCGGCGACCCATGCCCGAACGACGGTCATCTCGTTCTGCGTCAGCGTGCCGGTCTTGTCGGAGCAGATCACCGTGGCGCACCCGAGCGTTTCCACGGCGGGGAGTTTCCGGATCAGGGCATGGCGCTTGATCATCTGCTGCATCCCCAGCGCGAGGCAGATGGTCACAATGGCCGGGAGCCCCTCGGGGACGGCGGCGATGGCGAGGCTCACCGCCGTCATGAAGAGATTGATGATGTCGGTTTTCTCCGCCGCGAGATAGGCGAGCAAACCGATCTCGAAGATATCCGTCAGGCGCGTATCGCGGATGAGCCCGTACACGAAGACCACCGCAGAGATGCCGAGGACGACGGTCGCCAGAATCTTGCCCAGATGCTCCAGCTTCTGCTGCAACGGCGTATCCTCGTCCTCGTAGGACTGGATCATCTCCGCGATGAGACCGATCTGCGTATTCATCCCGGTGCCGGTTACGAGGCCTTTGCCGCGCCCGTACGTGATGAGCGTGCCCATGAAGGCGGAATTCCTGCGATCGCCCAGGGGTATGTCCTTGTCCAGCACCACCCCCGCATGCTTCTCGACGGGCACCGACTCCCCGGTCAGCGAGGCTTCCTCGATCTTGAGATTGATGCTCTCGACCAAGCGCATATCGGCGGGCACGTAGTTGCCGGCCTCCAGGAGAACGATGTCCCCGGCGACCATCTCCCGCGCCGGAATCGTCGCCTGGTGACCGTCGCGAATGACGTGGGCGTTGGGCGCGGCCATCTTCTTCAGCGCCGCAAGGGCCTGTTCGGCTTTCGATTCCTGAATGACGCCGACGACCGCATTCAGGGCCACGATGAACATGATGGCTATGGAGTCGACGTATTCTCCCAGCACCACCGAGACGAGCGCTGCGATGATGAGGATGATCACCAGATAATTGTTGAACTGGTCCCACAGCAGCGCGAGAAATCCGGGCCGCGGCTTCTCCGTGAGCTCGTTGGCGCCGAACCTGCGGAGGCGCTCCTGCGCCTCACCCTGGCTCAATCCTTTCTCCAGGTGCGTCTGGAGCCCATTGACGACTTCCTCGATCGGCTTACCGTGGGATTCCTTGTCGTGCATACCCAATGCCTCCTTTCGCGTAACTATGGGTCGGCCCGGCATGAAAGAGAACTTGAGTGTTTGGATGCTTATGATTACGAAAGCGAATGCGCCGAGCGGAAAGCTAATGCCGTCCATTACGATTCGTAATCCCATGCGGGCTTGAAGCGCCGCTCTTGTTCTGCTACAAATAGGTTGACTTGGCGAGACCCAGGTGCCCCTCCAGAGGGGAGTAGCTTCGGCAGCCGCCTGGCTGCTACGGCGCGATCGTCAATACGGGCGCTGCCCCGGTTGCGCCGGCATCGGAAACGACGGTGCAAGCGAGACCTTTGCCCAACAGGTGAAGGTCTGTTCGCAAGCGGCCTTTACCTTGAGGTAAAGGCCGCTGTGCGTTTATGGCATGGCGGTAATGGCAACCGATTCGAGGAGCAATTGCCATGCCGCAACCGGATATCCGCCGTTTCCTGCGACACGGAACACTGCCGCAATTGTGCGCATTCGAGGCGACCGCGCGCCTGCAAAGTTTCGCTCGCGCCGCGGAGGAGCTTCACATGGCCCAGCCGACCGCCTCGGTGCAAGTGAGGAAGTTGAGCGAAACGGTCGGCTTTCCGCTATTTGAGCAGGTAGGCAGGCGTATCTACCTGACGGAGGCGGGCAAGCGGGTTTACGCGGGCTGCAGTGACGTCTTTCGCGCCTTGTCGCGCCTCGAGGAAACGTTGGGCGAGATGCGCGGTCTCGCTTCCGGATGTCTCCGGTTGGGCGCGACTTCGTCGGCCAAGTATTTCGCCCCGCGGCTGCTCGGGGCTTTCATCCAGCGCTATCCCGGCATCGAAACATCGCTGCAGATCCACAACCGGAGCGCGCTCATCGAACGGCTGGAGCATAACGAGGACGACCTGTACATATTCGCCGACCCGCCGGAGGAACGCGAAGTCGTCGTGCAGGCGATTCTGCCCAATCCGCTGGTGGTCTTCGCACGCAGTGACCATCCGATGGCGGGCGAGAAGGGCATTGCATTCGCGCGCCTGGCCAGCGAGCCGTTCCTCATGCGCGAACCCGGGTCGGGAACGCGATCGGCCACGCTCCAGCTTTTCGAACGGCATGGGCTCGCCCCGAAAATACGCATGGAGCTCTCCACCAACGAGGCGATCCGGGAGGCGATTCTTGCCGGGCTCGGGGTGTCGATTCTGTCCCGCTACGCCCTGGGGTTGGAACCGGAACAGCCGAATCTAGTTTGCCTGGATGTCGAAGGGCTCCCTCCCGAGAGTTACTGGCATTTCATCTATCCCGTGGGTAAGCACCTGTCTGTCGCTGCGCGCGCGTTCATGGACTTCGCGCGAGCCGAGGCGAGGAACGTGGTTTTCGACGCGGCCGCGCAGCCGCTGCCCTGATTTCGGCTGAGCGCGCTTTCTCGCTGGCGGCCGGCCGGGCCGGCGTGTTTTTCCCCGGGCGCGCGGCGGTGACCGCCGCGCGCGGCGCGTGCTACGATTGCCGCTCCCAAGGCTGCGGGACCCGGATTTCCTCGACGTGGAACTGCCAGGGTTGATTGCCCTGTTCTCGCGGGCAGTTCTACATAAGGAATTCGGAGGACCCTGGCCGCCGAATTCCTTGGAGGATCGATGAAGCTCTACATGACCGAACGCTCGGGCAACGCCTACAAACCGCGCCTCCTGCTCGCGATGCTCAACGTTCCCTACGAGAAGGTACTGCTCGATTTCGCCAAGAAGGAGCAGAAGCAGGAGCCGTTTCTCAGGCTCAATCCGCGCGGACAGGTGCCGGTGATGGAGGACGAGGGCCGCGTGTTCTGGGGCTCGACCGCGTGCCTCGCCTATATCGCGCGCAAGCACGGCGGCGATAAGTGGCTGCCGGCCGATCCGGCGGGCGTGGCCGAAGTCATGCAGTGGCTGGAGCTCGCGCAGAACGAGCTGCACTACGGGCTGCAGTGGGCGCGCGGCGTGAAGACCGGGATTCGCAAGATCGGAAGCTACGACGAATACGCGGGCTACGCACGCAACGGCCTGCAGGTTCTGGAGGGCCGTCTCGGGAGCAATCAGTGGCTCGCGCTGGGGCGACCGACCATCGGCGATGTCGCCTGCTACCCGTACGTGTCGGTGGCGCCGGAAGGCGGCTTCAGGCTCGAGGACTACCCGGGCGTAATGGCCTGGATGAAACGCTTCGAGGCGCTGCCGGGCTGGGTCAAGCGCGGCGGGGAGCAAGGTGCCTGATGAGGTGCTCCAGCAGTTCCGCTTCCTCGTAGGGCTTCCCGAGGAAGGCGTTAACGCCGAGTTGCGCAGCCTGGTTGCGGTGCTTTTCCGCGGTGCGCGAGGTGATGATGATGATCGGTATGCCGCGCGTGCGCGGATCGCCTCGGACAGCGCGCGTCAGGTCGTATCCGTCCATGCGCGGCATCTCGATATCCACGAGCAGGATGTCGGGCAGGCTGTTCTTCATCTGCTCGAGCGCGTCCACCCCGTCCTTCGCGGTGAGCACCTGGTAGCCCTCGCGCTCGAGCAGCTTGCCCGTGATCTTGCGCACCGTGAGCGAGTCGTCAACCACCAGGACTACGGGGGCGGCGGCCTTGCTGACGACGGGCTCGGATACGGCCGGCCGCGTTTGGGCGGCGCGCGATCGCTGCGCGAGCACCACGGGATTGATGATCAGCGCGATACTGCCGTCGCCGAGCACGGTGGCACCGGCAATGCCGGGCACCCGCGCCAGCTGCGGCCCGATGTTCTTGATCACGATTTCCTGGTTGCCGATCAGCTCATCCACGTGCAAGGCGATGCGCTGGATGCCGCTGCGCAGGAGCAGGACGGAATTGTAGTCCCTGATCTCGGCCGCGCCCGTCGCGCCCAGCAGGTGCTGCAGGCAGTGCAGCGGAAATGAGGTTCCCTGGGAGTCGATCGTCTTCGCCGCGTAATGGGCGGAGAGCGCATCGGACTTGAGCCGCATCACCTGCTCGACCATCGCCGAGGAAATGGCGAGTACGTTGCCGCCCGCGCGCACCACGACGGCCTGCGTGACGGCGAGGGTGAGCGGCAGGTAGATCGTGAACGTGGTGCCCTTGCCAGCCACGCTGGCGACTTCCACGCGCCCGCCGGTCGCCGCGATCTCGCTGCGCACCACGTCCATGCCCACGCCCCGGCCGGACAGCGCGGTCACCTCGTCGGCGGTGGAGATTCCGGAGACGAAGATGAGCTGCATGAGATCGCTGTCCGTCACGGGCTGTCCGGCCTGCAGCAGGTTCTTGTCGAGCGCCGTGCGGTGCAGTTTTTCCAGATCTATCCCCGCGCCGTCGTCGCTCAGCACGAGGGCGATTTCGTTGCTTTCCTGGCGCAAGTCGAGAACAATGCGGCCCGCCTCGGGCTTGCCCGCCGCGGTGCGCGTCGCGGACGGCTCCACGCCGTGCGCGAGCGCATTGCGCAGGAGATGCTCCAGCGGTGCGCTGATCCGCTCCAGGACGCTGCGGTCCAGCTCGACCTCACTGCCCTGTATTTCCAGTTCCGCCTCCTTGTCGAGCTCCCGGGCCGTTTGCCGGACGATGCGATAGAGCCGCTCGTTGAGGTTCGAGAACGGCACCGTGCGCATCCGCATCAGCGCTTGCTGCAGCCCGCGACTGGTGCGCGCCTGCTGCTGCAGCGCCGCGTCAGTGTCGCCCAGATTCTTGAGCATGCCCTGGTGGATTGACGTCACGTCGTGCAGGGTCTCGGCCATCATCCGGGTGAGTTCCTGCAGCCGCGTGTAGCGGTCAAACTCGAGGGGATCGAACTTGCGGCTCTGCTCCTCGAGCACCGCTTCACGCGATTGCATCTGGCTGTCCGCCTGGATTTCGACTTCGCGCAACTGGTTGCGCATCCGGGCGATGCTGTCGCTGAGATCGGACAACGCCTGCTTGATCACGCGCAACTCGCCCTCGGCCCGGGAGCGGGCGATGCTGACCTCGCCCGATTCGTTGATCAGGTGGTCGAGCGTGTCGGCGTTGATGCGCAACATCGCCACCGGGCTCGGCAGCGGCGGCTCGACC
>DAIDBG010000289.1 GCA_027310225.1 bacterium
CGCAGCTTGCGGGGGCGCCGGCCGCCGGCGCCTTCCAGGTGCAGGGCCCGGGGTCAAGCGCGACGGCGTGGTGCTGGGGCTGGGCGCCTCGGGCGAGGTGCGCAAGAACGTGGCGCTCTTCGCCGACGTGAGCGCGGAGCTGAGGGACGGGCAGTCGAACGCGGCGCTCTTCGTGGGCGCGCGCTCGACCTGGTAGGCCTCCCCGATCCCAGCATCATCCCGCTGCTGGACGGGGCGCTGCTCAAGAACGAGCAGGACGCTCACGTGTCCTGATCCGGCCCGGAATTACTTCGTGACTTGACAGCTATACGAATGTTCGTATAATCCTGCCATGAAGCCCGTACGCTTCATGGGAAGCGCGAAGGACGATCTCTCCGCATTTCCTAAATCCGCGCGCGTTCGTGCGGGCCATGAACTGTTCATGGTGCAGGTCGGCCGCGACCCTGATGACTGGAAGCCGATGACTACCGTAGGGCCGGGGGCGTGCGAAATACGAGTCCGGGATGGGGCAGGCGCGTTCCGCGTGATCTACGTTGCCACATTCGAGGACGCGGTGTACGTGCTGCACGCGTTTCAGAAGAAGTCCCGGAAGACTTCGCAGACGGACGTGAGACTGGCGCGGCAGCGTTACCGCGATGCGCGCGATCTTGCTAAAGGAGCCAATCGTGGCTAAGAGAGTTACGGAATCGAGCGGCAATGTTTTTCTGGATCTGGGCTTCCCGCCGCACGAGGCGGAAGTCATGCTGCTGCGCGCGAAGCTGGCGGAAGCGCTGCGCGTCTGGATGGAGCGCGAGAAGCTGACGCAGGCCGAAACCGCGAAGCGCCTGGGCATCACCCAGCCGCGCGTGTCGGAAATCGTGCGCGGCAAGGTGGAGCTGCTCTCCCTGGACTACCTGGTCGGGCTTTGCGCCAAAGCCGGCATCCCGGTCGGCGTGCGGCTCGCCGCTTGATACCGGGGAAACCGGGCTTCTCGGCGAGCCGGCGCGCGCGCACGAGTTCGAGCGCATCGAAAACCGCAGGGGATGTCCCGGAATTTGTTGAACAGACGAGCTGAAGGCGGCGCCTTAACCCATGCCGAACGATAAGCGCATCTACTTTCTCGCGGGGCTGCCGCGCAGCGGCTCGACGCATGTATAAACCGGGGTGGCGGTATGGTTGGAGCAGTCCTCTCCAGTTCCAATGGATTACGTCCCGGCGCCCCACGTTACCTTGTGCAGGCCCCAACCATTTTTAGCCTGCGCGCCGTCGCGTCGCGCCGGGAGCCGGGGCGCCCGGCATTGCCTGCACGCTACCAGGTGGTCAGGTCCAGGGTGGACTTCCTGCCGAGCTGCTCGAAGTTTTCGGCGAGCCAGCGCTCGGCCCGCGCTCGCCCGGTCTCCTTCAGGCGCGTCAGAAACGGCCAGCTCGTGTCGAATTTGCTCCTCGCGCCCAGACCCGCCATCACTTCCTCGGCCGCGATGAGGTGAAAGAAGATGCGCTCGTAGCGCGGGTCCTCGATCAGGCCGGCCTCGATCAGACGGGTGACGCTCGCGATCGCGCGGATTTCCCGGATCAAACTGGAGTTGAAGCTGATCTCGTTCACCCGGTTCATGATGTCCTCGGCGGAGCGCGGCACCTCCTGGCGACGGGTGGGATTGATCTGGACGATCACGATGTCGTTGCCTTCGCAGTGACGCACGAGGGGCTCGAGAACCGGATTTCCCATGTATCCACCGTCCCAGTAGTGTTCGCCGTCGATTTCGACCGCCTGATAGAGGTGAGGCAGGCAGGCCGACGCCATGAGCACGTCGATGGAAAGCTCGGCGGGAGTGAAGATGCGCAGGCGGTTCGTGAGCACGTTGGTGGCGGAGATGTAGAGCTTGATGTGCTTACAACCACGCACGCACTCGAAGTCGATTGTGCTCGCGAGCACGTCCCTGAGCGGATTGATGTTGAACGGGTTGAGCTGATACGGCGAGAGCATCTGTCGGAGAAAGTCGAGCCACCAGGCGAAGGGACCACCGCCGCCGCCCCATTGGTAAGGGC
>DAIDBG010000073.1 GCA_027310225.1 bacterium
GCTTTCCGCCCTGGCGCTTGACCAGCGGCACGATGTCGAGCAGCTCTCCGCTCTCGCCGGAATTGGAGAGTGCGATGAAGACATCGTCGCGCGTCACCATCCCGAGATCGCCGTGGCTTGCCTCCGCGGGATGCACGAAAAAAGCGGGAGTGCCGGTGCTCGCCATGGTGGAGGCGATCTTGCGCGCGATGTGCCCGGACTTGCCGATGCCGCTCACCACCACGCGGCCGCGGCAGCTCAGGATGATGTCAACCGCGCGCGTGAAGTGCTGATCGAGCTTGCCGATGAGGTCGGAGACTGCCCTCGCTTCGATCTCCAGCACCTCGCGCGCCATTGCGAGCGCTTCGTTCCGCCGGGGCGCCCGGCCGGCGCCGCTGGATGCCGTTTTCATCGCGCAGAAAGTATAGCAGAACGGGCTGCTTTCCCCGGCCGCGCGCGCTTGCAATTCGCGGGCGATGGGGCATCATTCATCGCGGATGCACTCCACGCTGCAATCGGTCCTGATCCTTCTCGCTACCGCGGTGCTGGTCGTGGTGGTGTTCCGTTCGCTGAGGCTCCCGCCGATGCTGGGCTACCTCATCGTCGGCGTCGCGATCGGCCCCCACGCGCTGGCGTGGATCCCCGACACGGCGGAGGCCCGCCAGCTCGCCGAGATCGGCGTGGTGTTCCTGATGTTCAGCATCGGGCTCGAGTTCAGCCTGCCGAAGCTCATCACGATGCGCCGCATCGTGTTCGGGCTGGGTGCCGCCCAGGTGCTCGCCACCATGCTGGCGGTGTGGGCGGCCGCGATGGCGATCGGGATCGGCTGGCGGGCGGGACTGATACTCGGAGGCGTGCTGGCGATGTCCTCCACCGCGATCCTCGCGAAGATGCTGGCGGAGCGCCTCGAGCTCAATACGCCCCACGGGCGGCAGGTCATCGGCATCCTGCTGTTCCAGGATCTGGCGGTGGTTCCGCTGCTGATCATGGTGCCTGCGCTCGCGGCCGGCGCCGGGGACCTGGCGGCCAACCTCGGGCTTGCGCTCGCCAAGGCGGTGGTCGTGCTCGCTCTCCTGCTGTCGCTGGGCCAGCGCCTGATGCGGAGGTGGTTCCACCTCGTGGCGAAGCAGAAATCGGCCGAGCTGTTCGTGCTCAACGTGCTGCTCATCACGCTGGGCCTCGCCTACATCACCGAGAGCGCGGGGCTGTCGCTCGCGCTGGGCGCGTTCGTCGCGGGAGCGCTGATCTCGGAGACCGAGTACCGCTACCAGGTGGAGGTGGACATCAAGCCGTTCCGCGACGTGCTGCTGGGGCTGTTTTTCGTCACCATCGGCATGCTGCTCGACCTGCAAGTCGTGTTCGAGCAGGCGCTCGGGGTGGGTCTGCTACTGGCGGCGCTGCTGCTCGCGAAGGCGCTCCTCATCATCGGGCTGAGCCTTGCGTTCGGCGCCGACCCGGCGGTGGCGCTGCGCACGGGGCTGACGCTCGCCGCGTGCGGCGAATTCGGTTTTGTCCTTCTCGCGCGCGCGGACAGCCTGGCGCTGATGGACCCGCAGATCATGCAGCCGGTGCTGGCCGCCATGCTGCTCTCGATGCTGGCCACGCCGTTCATCGTCGAGCGGAGCGAATCCATCGCGCGCAGATGGAGCCGGTCCGACTGGATGCACCGCGCGATGCAGCTGCACAGCATCGCGGTGCGGTCAATGGGCACGGACCAGCACGTGGTGGTCTGCGGCTACGGGCGCAGCGGGCAGAACCTCGCGCGGCTGCTGGAGCGGGAGGCGATCCCGTTCATCGCGCTCGACGTTGACCCTCAGCGCATTCGCGAGGCGGTGACGGCCGGTGAGAGCGTGGTATTCGGGGACGCCGCGCGCCGCGAAGTGCTGGTCGCAGCCGGGCTCCTGCGCGCACGGGCCCTCGCGATCACCTATGCGGACACGGCTTCCGCTCTCAAGATTCTCGACCACGTGCGCGAATTGCGCCCGGGGCTGCCGGTGGTGGTGCGCACGCTCGACGATACGGATATTGACCGGATCAAGGCGGCCGGCGCGGCCGAGGTGGTTGCGGAGATCATGGAAGGCAGCCTGATGCTGGCCTCGACCACGCTCATGCTGCTGGGCGTTCCCCTGAACCGGGTGATGAGCCGCATCCGGGAGACGCGCGAGCAGCGCTACAGCCTGTTCCGCGGTTTTTTCCGCGGCATCACGGACGAGCGGGGGAACGAGGACCAGGCCGCTCAGCCCAGACTGCATTCGGTGGTGATTGCGCCCGGGGCCGCGGCCATCGGCAGGACGCTGGGCGAGCTCGACCTGGAAAAGCTCAACGTCGAGGTGACCGCGGTGCGGCGGCGCAATATCCGCGGCGTCGCTCCCGAGCCCACCGCGCGCATCCAGGAGGGGGATGTGCTCGTCCTGCTCGGAGCCGGGGAAGACCTGGCGGCGGCGGAGATCAAATTGATCCAGGGCTGAACCAGGTTCCGGGTTCCTGTTCAACGTTCAAAGTTCAAGGCAGCAGACTGCGCCATCCGGAAAATGACAACGCCCGCTGAAGCGGGCGTTGAACTTTGAACCTTGAACTTGCCTAAAACAGGCTGGCGCCGCCGCAGTTGGGTTCGACTGTCCCGGTGACTTTCCATGTCCCGGTTGTTTGGCAGTTGGCCGCAGTTGGTGCCGTACCGGTAGCAGAAAACGCCGAAAATCTAAATGTTCCCAATTGTGCATTACCGTCGTCCACTTTTCTGTCCACCTCCGCCAAAATATCTGCCGGGACTTGGTTACCGGTCTTCAGATTGTGTCTAACGGATGGTGCGCCCGAGTCTGCATAAGCGTTGTCATATCTTAAGACGAGATACATGGCGTAGGGGTTTGTAGGCGCACTTGCGGTTGAATAGGTGGCCGCCCAAGTGTAAGCACCATTTATAAAGCCCGCGCGGGACAAATGTTCCCACACCAAAACGTCTTCCTCGGGTTTGCTTCCTGCGACAACGGCTCCAGCTGCCTCGATCTGGCCATTCCCGTTGCCATTTCCTGTCGCACCAGAGATATTCGTCGTGGCTTGAGTGTAGTCGCCCGGCAGGGCGCGGAAGCGGTCGAGAAAGCCGAAGTAGGCGGCCTTGACGCCATCCTGTTGCGAGATCAGGTTGCGTACGCGGGCGCTGGTGATCAGCTCCTGGCCCTTGAGCACGCCACCCAGCAGCAAACCGATGATCACGAGCACGATCGCGATCTCGATCAGGGTGAAACCTTCTTGCTTACGGATCATCGTCGGCCCTCCTCTGGGGACTTTGTTATATCCATATCCTGAAATTCCGCAATATTCATGCCCATAAACACGGCCCGGATTGCGCTCTGTCTCCGTGCCGTATTTTATTGCGGAATATATCATAGTACGCCGTTTTTGTTTCCAACCCCATGTAATAACAATTCTTTTCAGAGATCGCGCAGAGGGGAGGGGGCCCGGGATTTTTGTTTTGGCATTTGAAAAAAACAAGGGATTGCCGAAAAGCTCCTAAGTGGGGTGTTGATTTCCCGGCGCCGGTGACGATTTTTCCACGGTCTTCAGCGCCTCGAGCCTTTGCGTCAGAAAACGAATTTCCTTGGGATCGGTGACTTCCCCGCTCGCGAGCAGCCCTCCGAGCAGTATCGCTGCCGCCTCCCGCTCGCCCAGGTCTTCGAGTATGAAGATGCGCATCTGACGCGCCCAATTCGATGCGCCGCGCGCTTGCCGGGTGATGGCCTCGGCGTAGGAAAGCGCGAGTCGCGTATCACCCAGGCGGTGCTTGATCATGATGGCGCACTGGGCGAGCCAGCGCCAGCGCCGGTCGGGATCGCGAGCGAACTGCTCATAGACGAAGTCGCACATCTGGCGCTGCCTGGCGGGATCCGGCACCTGGCCGTAGAGCTGTGAGGCCATCAGCAGCGGGTACTGGCCGACCGGGTCCAGTTCCAGGATCGCGCTGAGCCAGGCAGCGACGCGCGTGTAGTCGAGGTCACGAAACGGGATGCTCACGCCGGGCTGGTTGTCGAAGGCCTGCAAGTACAGCGTCATCAGCTGCGCCAGTGTGATCGGCTCTCCCAGCGCGACCGCGCGCAGGGTGGCCGGAGTTCCCGGCGCGCCGAGCGCATCAGCACGCGCGCTCGGTCCCGGTTGCAGCGTCTGCCATCCAATCTGCGCCGCCAGCGCGATGGCGAGCAGCACGAGCACCGGCCGCGGCACCCGGCCAACCGTGCGTTCCCTGCTATGCATCATTCCAGTCCATCCTGAAAAAGTTTTTGAGAGCTTCTCAAAAATTCTTCCGGTGAAAATCGAACATCGTTGCCATCGCGAGCAGCACCACATAAAGCACACTCTGCCCCGCCAGCCGGAGAACGGCGGACCATGGCGCCTGCTGATTGACAAGCCACGCAGTCTGCGTCCAGGCGTCGAGCGCCGGCACGACGAGCGCCAGCGCCTCGACCAGGTACTGGATCAGCTGCTGCGAGGCGGTGTCGGCGCCCGCGACGGGGTTCGCGGCTATCAGCCGTATCGCGGTCAGCGAGCGGGCGAGGAGATAAAAAGCCAGCACGAACGCGGCCGCCGGCGTCAATTGGCTGAAGGTGACGACGCAGAACAACGCCAGTGCCGCGACGATGGCGAGCTCGAGGGCAAGCGACCCCGCCCATTGCAGCATCGCCTGGGGGGGGGCGAGCCACGCGAGCGGCAGGGAGGCGGCGCCGGCGATCAGCAGCACGATGACGAGAAAACCCGCGAGTTTGCCCAGAATATAGTGCGAACGCGGCAGGTCGAGCGCGAGCACGACATCGAGGCCCTTGTCGTTGAATTCACGCGTCATGCTGGTGAGCACGTGGAACCCGGCGATGAATACGCTGGCAAGCCTCATGCCGGCGGCATAGAACCCCGCCCGAAGGCGCGCTCCCTCTGTGATCGCGATGGTCTCGACGAAGAAGCTCCCGGCCAATAACCCGAGGAGGGTGATCAACACCAGCACCGGAAGCCGCGTGCGCAGCGTCTCGAACAGCGTGTAGCGGGCGATGGTGATGATTCTGGAATTCATGCCACAATTAGCCGTGACCAAAGGCGGTCACGGCTGATCACTCAGGAAAATGATGAGAACATGCGCCCAGTATAGCGAAAGACCGCCGGCGTCGAGCGCCGCGGGGAGGCGCGCGTGAAGCCGGCGGCGGGCGTGCAAAGCCGCCTCCTCGCCGCCAATCCGCAGTGGTGGCTCGGCCTGATGCTGCTTGCGTTGCACGCGGCCCTTGCCTGGGGCATCAACGACTGGTGGCCGCGCGCCCTTCTGCTCGCCCATTTCGGGCTGTTTCTGATGTGGCAGCCGGTGTGGCGCGGCGAACGGAACATCGAGCCGCGCTACGCCTTCCTGGTGGTGATCGTCGGCTTTCTGCTCGCGGGGTGGGGCAACTGGTGGCTGGTGGCGGTGTGGCTTGCGGTGCTGTTCGGCCTGATCGGCGGCTCGGTGCCCGGCATCACGGCGCG
This sequence comes from bacterium, assembly GCA_027310225.1. Lineage (GTDB taxonomy): Bacteria > Pseudomonadota > Gammaproteobacteria > Burkholderiales > SG8-41 > SG8-41. The sequence goes on from DAIDBG010000073.1 coordinate 5,473, forward strand.
GCGCCAGCGCCTGGTGTCCCTGCTCGCCGCGCTCTACCTGCTCTCGATGCTCCTGATCTGGGTGGTGCCGCAGCTCTTCCCCGGGCAGGTCATCGAGGATGCGCAGGTGCTGCTGGTGCAGTACGGTTTGCCGGCGCTGCCGATCGCCATTCTGCTGATCCGCGTCGAGACCGGCCGCACGACGGCCCCGGCCGCCGTGGACCTGTTCTACAGCGTGATCCTGTTTTTGCTGGTTGCCGCGCTGGTGCTGGGCAGCTTCGTGGTGAAGCAGATGAGCCAGGGAAACTATCCGCTCGCGCTGGCGCAGACGCTGTTCGCCATCGCGCTGCTGCTGATGGCGCTGTCCTGGCTGTGGAATCCTCGCAGCGGTTTCGTGGGGCTTGGCCACCTCCTGTCGCGCTACCTGATGAGCCTGGGGCTGCCGTTCGAGCAGTGGGTGCAGCGGCTCGCGGAATTCGCCGAGCAGGAAACGCAGCCGCAGCGTTTCCTCGCGCTCTCGCTCCAGCACATGCTGGAGCTGCCGTGGGTGGCGGGCCTGGAATGGCAGGCGCGCCTTGGCCGAGGGGAGCTCGGCGCCAGGTCGGGCCAGTCGGCGGAATTCCGGTTTCAGGACCTGCGGCTCAAGATCTATACCCGCTGGTCGCTGTCGCCGGCGGTGCTGTTGCACTTGAAGCTGCTCACGCAGATGGTCGGCCATTTCTACGACGCCAAGCGCCGTGAGCAGGTCCAGCGCCAGAGCGCCTACACCCAGGCGATCTACGAGACCGGGGCGCGCCTCACCCACGACGTGAAGAACCTGCTGCAGTCGCTGCGCTCGCTGTGCGCTGCGGTGGAGACGAGCAGCCCCGAGCAGGCGCAGGCGCTGCAGACCCTGATGCAGCGGCAGCTTCCGCTCGTCACCCAGCGGCTCAACACCACGCTCGACAAGCTGCGCTCGCCGCAGCCGGTGGACGAGAGGCAGGTGGACGCCGCGGCGTGGTGGGAGGGGCTCATCCAGCGCCACAGCGGACGCGACATCCAGTTTCAGGTGGACGGCCCGGCCCAGGACCTGAAGCTCAACGCCGAGCTGTTCGACAGCATCGCCGACAACCTGATCGAGAACGCGCTCGCCAAGACCGCCGCCGGCGCCGGACTGGAGGTGCGCGTCACGCTGTCAGCGGCGCGCGGCGGCACGCTCACCGTCTGCGACACCGGCGCCGCTATCGAAAGCAGCGTGGCCGAGCAATTGTTCCACGCGCCGGTTCCTTCGCAGACCGGGCTGGGGGTAGGGCTCTTCCACTCTGCCCGCCAGGCCGCACAGCTCGGCTACCGCCTCGCGCTCGCCGCGAACGAGCCCGGGTCGGTGTGCTTCGTGCTGACGCGCGAAGCCGGCGCGCCGTAACGCCGCGCCGGCTTTCGCTGTTCAACGTTCAATGTTCAAGGTTCAAAGTTCAAGGTTCAAGGTTCAAAGACTCGGAACCCAGAACCTGGAACCTTGAACGCGGAACCCGAATCAGGGCAGCTGGCCCCGGTGCTTGTCAAACCCGTGTTTGGTATATATCATTGCAATATACCATCCGACCTGAATGGAACAGCCGATGGATACCGCGAAAGTTTTCATGTCCGGCCGCAGCCAGGCCGTGCGCCTGCCCAAGGAGTACCGTTTCGAGGGTGATGAGGTGCTGATCAAGCGTGTCGGCAATGCCGTGGTGCTGCTGCCTCGCACGCATTCCTGGGACACGCTGTTTCAAAGCCTGGAGGAGTTCGAACCCGGCTTCAAGCTGGAACGCAGGCAACCGAAAGCGCAGCAGAAGCGCGCCGAGTTGAAGTGAAATATCTGCTCGATACCGATATCTGCATCTACATCATCAACGAGCGCCCCAGACGGGTTCTCGACCGTTTCAAGAAGCATTCGGTCGGGGATTTGGGTATTTCCACCATCACCGCATCGGAACTCGCGTTCGGCGTCGCAAAAAGCGGTTCCGCAAAGAATCGAGCGGCCCTGGAAGGGTTCATGCTGCCACTTGAAGTGGCTCAGTACGACCTGAAAGCCGCCCTTATATATGGCGAGATTCGCGCCGAGCTGGAGCGCAGCGGAACGACGATAGGCCCGCTGGATATGCTCATCGCAGCCCACGCACTCTGCCTCGGCACGACTCTGGTGACGAACAACGAAAAAGAATTCCGCCGCGTAACGGGGCTGCGTTGCGAGAACTGGGCGTAGGACAAGTTGCCTGCGGCTCCGGAAATGGTGTGCTTCGTCGTGCTGACGCGCGAAACCGGCGCGCCGTGACACTGCGCCGGCTTTCGCGTTCAATGTTCAAGGTTCAATGTTCAATGTTGTAACCTGTAACCCGGAACCTTGAACCTGGAACTCTGAACCCGGAACCCGGAACCTTGAACTCTGATTCTTCGCGTTGAAGTCGAGAATCACGCCCGGCTTGACCTCCTCGGACTCGACGATCGGCGACTCGTCCAGCCGGAAGTAGAGAGCGTCCGACTTCTGGTCGAAGTGAACCTTCATAACTTGCCTTTCATCGCGCGGTCGAAGTCAGGCCGCCCGCCGCCTGTCGGGTTGCTGCTTGATCAGGGATTCGGCGGGGATGCCCAGCTCGTCGTGTAGCCGCTGGATCATGGCGAGCGTGAGCGGACGCTTGCGGCTCAGGATCTCGTACACGCGATTGATCCGCCCGATCATTGGCACCAGGTCCTTCGGCGTCATTCCCCTTTGTTCCATGCGGAACTTGATCGCCTCGACCGGATCGGGCAGGTCGAACCGGTAATGCCTGTTCTCATACGCCTCGACGAGCGTGACCAGCACGTCCAGGCGCTCGCCCTCGGGCGTATCGGTTTCCGCCGCCATCAGCGTTTCGATCTCCTTCAGCGCGGAGCGGTAATCCGCTTTGGTCTTGATCGGCTTGATTTCCATGTCGTCGCCTTTTCAGATGGTCTGCGCGTCTATCCTGTCGTATTGCGCGTGAGTGCCTATGAACCGGACGTACACGACGCGATACGGATAATTGATCCAGACCACGATACGGTACTTGTTGCCGGCGATGTTGAACACTACCCGTCCGTCGCGCAGGATGCTTGCACTGCCGAATTCCCGTTTGACCTCCGTGGGCGAGTGCCAGTCGGCCCGGAGCACATGCCTGTACCACGCCAGCGTTGGCTCCCGCGCGTCTGCATAAGCCGCCTTGCCGGTCCAGAATTCGCGTAACGTGGACAGGGCAATGACACGCATGGCGCAGTATAGTCCCAAAATGGGACTAGAGCAAGATCTGCTCGAGTACTTCTCTTTTATCGAGAAGGCGCGGGAAGTCTGCCAGGGCGGGTCGAATATTTGGCCCGTGCTCGCCGCGAACGAGACCGGGTCGGTGTGCTTCGTGCTGACGCGCGAAGCCGCGCGCGCCGTGACACTGCGCCGGCTTTCGCGTTCAAAGTTCAAGGTTCAAAGTCCAATGTTCAAGGTTTAAAGACTCTGAACCCTGAACCCTGAACCCGGAACTCTGAACCCGGAACCCGAATCAGGGCAGCTTGCCCGCCGCGACCATGCGGTTAAACAGCGCAGGACGGGCAATCCAGATCAGGATATCGTCGAAAGTGGGGCTCGGTACATCGGCCTGGTAAATGCCGTCATAGCTTGCATTCTCCCCGTCGGGTGTCGTGTTGGGGCCGGCCGAATAGACGATGGCGATAGGCCGTTCGGGAGGAGGCGAAGCGCTGCATGCGCTCGTGGAATGCAATGTGGCTCCGGCGCTGTCTCGCACCGTCAACTGGTCTGAGGTATTGCAGGCAGTCGTCAGGCTGAACGTGACGGTAAAGTTACGGTCAACGCGATAGCGCCAGTCGCCGATACGCGGGCTGGACGTCAGGGTGCGCTTGATGCCCCAGGCGTCGAGGTCGGCCACGCCCAGGGTCTTCCACGGCAGGTAACCTTCAGCGGTGACAGTGGCACCGCAAGAAGTTTCTCCCAGTCCATACCCCGAATCGGCCGGATTGGTTGTCGTATCGGGGCACGGTAAACGCCCGTTGATAATTGCAAAGCCGATCAAGGCTTCCCGAATTTCTTCCAGCGCCTTGCGTGTGTCGGCAATCTTGCGTTGCTCGACTTGAGTGGTAAGCGGCACGAGCAGGCTTCCCATCAGCAGGACGATGATCAAAATCGCCACCGCCATTTCAATGAGCGTAAATCCCCGCTGGTGTGACCCTGATGCAAGTATCGTCAAGGCAGGACGCTGCATGGGGAACTCGTTGCACATGTAATTGCCATCCGATCGTTGCTGGTGGGAAACCGGGAAGGCTTGACGTATGTACTATTGCCGTCAGTATTCGATGCGTCCTCCATGCATTGATCGGCGGAGGCGCAGGGATGGACCTGGGTACCTTGGGCTCGTCCGGTAACGATCACGAGCACACGCACGCCTGTGCTGACTCCTGTGACGGTGACCGGATCATCACCGCCCAGCAGCCCGATTATGACGCCGCCAAGGGAACCCAAATTTCCGGCCGTCGTGCAAAGGCCCTGGATGATGGGACCTAAAAAAGCAAGGAAGGGAGAGAGCAAAAACTGTCCACACGCTTTGGACATTGCGTAATGGGTCACGAGATTCCAGTTGTTCGTGGAGAACCAGTTTGGAAGCGCTGCCCCCCAGTCCGGCTGTCCGCACGGCCCAGAAAGGGTGATCGGGAACCGGCCTCGATTCAAACCGGGGCTACAATAGTACGGGGATGCACTGCCGTATGAGTTGGCGAAGGGGTAGTACGAATTTACGGTGCGATAACTCTCCAGAGCAGCGATCGCTTCTTTCGCCACGCGAATGTTCACGACACTGAACAACGCATCGCTGGTAATTGCCAACAGGCTGTCGTTGAAGGTGGCCGTCGCCTGACCGGTGACAAAAGTATTGGTCGCGATGCCGGTCTCGTTACCGCCTTCCAGGTAGTTCGAAATGGTGTTTTCGTTCGCCGCGCTCCGCACCTGCGAGCCCGTCACCAAGCCTGGAGCGAAAATGATGGCAATCACATTGCCGGCTGGGGCGGTCCCGGTGATCGTGATCTGGCCGGCGGTATCGCTATTCAAGGGGCACGCCGACAAACACGAGGGATTCCTCGCAAACTCGCGTGATACTGCATACCACAAGCGCTCGCCGTTTCCATCACGCAGGTCGGGCAGACCCAGCGTGCGCCAAGGCAGTCGCCCTATATAGTTTGAACAATCGGCTCCAACGAAAATCTCACTGGATCCGTTGTTGTTGGTGTCGGGGCAGGGAAGAGAGCCGGGCCTATTGTTGTCGGCTGCGGCATATCCAATCAGAGCTTCTTTAGCCTGCGCCAGCGCCGCCGCTGTTTTCTGGTCTCTTTCGATAGAGAGCCTTCCCGGATTTGCGAAGTAGAACACGAGCGCAGTTACTGCCACGCCGAGAATGACCAATATCACCAGCAAAGCTTGCCCATACTGACGGTCGGCGACCAGGAAAGATCGCAGCCGGAAACGGCGGCTCATGGTGGCTCCCTCAGCGGGGAGCCTGAGCGGGTGGCGGCGGCGTGGCTCCCGGCTTGGCGGCGGCCGATTCCTGCAGCGCCCGCGAGACGGCGTCCTCGATGCGCTGCTGCTGCCGCTCTTCCCGCTCCCGTTCTTCCCCCGCGCGACCGGATGCCGCTTGCCTGGCAGTCTGCTCGGCCGGCGCCGGCTTGGCCGCCGGCTCGGCGGCCGGCTTCGGCTCGGGCGGCGCGGCGGGCCTTCGTGAATAGCCTTCCTCGATCGCCCCGGTCAGCAGCTCGACGCTCTGCCCGGGCTTGAGGTCCACGCGGCGTCCCGATTGCGGCACTTGCAGCGTGACGCTGCCGTCGGGCCGCACCCGGCCGACGATGGCGGCGCCCCCCGACTCCTTGTCGCTCACGGGACGGTTATTGATCCAGACGGTAGTCTTGCCGTCGCTCCGGCGCACCATGCCGTCGTAGGTGAGGGTTTGCGCGACCGGCGCGGCGACTTCCTCGGTCCTTTCGGTGGCAAGCGTAGTCCGCGCTCTCTGGGTGCGCGCGACATCCAGCGACGAGCGCTGGGCGGGGGTGAAGAATAACCGGCCGAGCGGCTCGGCCGCCCGGACCGAACCGGCCATCAGCACCAGCGCGCAGCAAATTATCAGATGTTTCGGGTTCATCTCGGCCCAGCGTTCCGTGTTCCGGGTTCAGTATTCAGGGTTTGCCGTTTCGAGTTCCGAGATCAAGGTTCACTGCTGGTTACTGACCGCCGAGTGCTGACCGCTCCCCGCCGCCGGCCACTTTGGCGGTGATCCACGACAGCTCGCACTCCGCGGTGACATTGGGCTGATAGCGGATCACGCCGCCGGTGTCTATGCGCCGCATGACGCACTGGTCAATGGTAAAGATTCCCCCACCCTGGCGCGCGAGCGCCCTGAAGAACCGCATCAGGTCATCTTCGTGCAGCAGCCGGAACCGCAGCAGCATCATCGAGTGGTTGAGGGCAAGCTGTCCGGGATCGAGATCGGCGGCATAGCCGTAAGGCATCTGGGCGCCGATCTGGTAATCCACTCCGAAGAGGTCGGCCTGCTGGTTGGCGAGACGCAGCGCGTCGAGCCAGTTGATGCGCTGCTCCTCTCCCACGAATCCGGCCTGCCGCAACTGGCGGAAGCGGTCGAGGTAGCTGACAATGATGTCCTTCTCGTCGCCCGATTTTTGCAGCCGCGTCCGCGCTTCCTTGAGCTGCGCCTGCTGGTACACGAGCTGCTGGCGCGCGGCCACCATCAACCGGTCGGTGTAGTACACCGCGGCGGCGGCGGCGACCAGCACCGCCATCAGCACGAGCAGCGGGTTCCTGAGCGCCTGGAAGTCGGCCTGGCTCATGTGTTGGGCTTCAGCACCAGCAGCAACCTGAAATCCGCGATACCGCCTTGCTCGGGGCTGTCGAGCGTGTTGCCGGAAAGGGACAGTGTGGGATTGACGTTGAGCGGAAGCTTTACCACCCGTACTTCGGCTACCGCCGGTTCCCTGGCGAGGCGGGCGGCGAAGGCGTTGATGGTCTCGATCGCGCCGCGGTAGTCACCGCGGAAGGGGCGTATTTCCCCCTCGATGAGCCCGCTTTGCCTACGCAACCGGGCCGCCGCCGGCGACGGCGGCACTGCCGGTTGCGCAGCAGCGGCGCCGATGGCGCGGCCGCCGCCCTGGGCCTCGATCTCGGTGGCCCCGTACTTCCATCCGAATTCCTTGAGGACGACGGTCGGGCTTTCCTCCAGGGCGCGGCTGACAAGCGTCATCATCCATTCCGGCGTGCGCGCTCCCTCGCGCAGCTTCTGCGCGATTTCCACCGCTTTCTTCAGGTTCTCCGCCGAGGCCGGGGCCTGCGGGAACTGGCGCGTGATCTCCCGGTAGCGCGCCGAGAGCTGCGCCGTCTGGCGCGCCGCATCTTCCGCTTCGCCGCGCAGCGCCGTCATCTGGTACAGGTTGGCGCCCGTCCAGACGGCCGCTCCGAACGCGAAGGCGCCGCAGGCGGCGTAAATGGCGCGGCGGGCCTGATAACGCCTGTAGCCCGCCGTCACGCCCGCGGGCGCGAGATTGCTCTGCGGCGCCTTGTGGCCCAGCAGGTGCAGATAGACGATGTACGGCGATTCGTCGAGCAGCGGGCCGGACAGGCCGAAGCGCGCAATGAGTTCCCCCCGCCCGAGGCGCATGCACGCCAGGCTCGGGTTGTCGCGGGCGACGCTGGCCGCCGCCTCGATCAGCTCGTCGCCGCGATCGAGCAGCAGCACCGTGAGAGGCTCGTCGAGCGTCATCGTGCGCAGGGCGTGCAGGTAGAGCCGGGTGTTCGATATCTCCTCGGTGAAATAGCGGGCGCGATCCTCGGCGTGGCTGCCGTCGCCGCGCGTCAGGCGGCTCAGCCTGAACTGGCGGTCGCGGAAGAACGTGAGCCGGAGCCCTCCGGCATGCTGCGCGACGATCAGCAAGTTGGCCGCCTTGACGTCGAGCTTCTCGAGCAGCGCCGCGCTCACCATCGGCAGCAGGTAGATGCCGGCGACCGGCAGGTCGCGGGCGGCTACCGCCCGCAGCCAGTCGCCGATCAGCTCCGGGTTGGTGAGCGCGGAAAACAGGTAGCGGTCGTCGCGCCGCTTGCCGCTGTCGCGCCCCACCCGCCACGCCGTCATGTAGGGGGTGTTGCGGTAATGCTGCCTGAGCTTGCGGCCGACCATGTCGGCGCGCTCCGAGCCGAAGGCGTGCGGCAGCGTCTCGAAACGGTAATCCTCCTCCACCGCGTCCACCATGAGGAAGACCGGCACGTTGGTGAACGACGCGAGGTACTCCTTGAACGCGGCGTAGCCGCCTTCGTTGCCGGCGAAGACCCGGCAGCCGGCGATCCCGCTGCCGCGCCAATGCGCCGCGATCGCGCCCTGCGCCGAGATGCCGATGAGGAGCTTGTCAGCCATAAAGTTTTAGCAGTCAGCCGCCCGCAGCGGGTCGAAGGCGAATGGCGGAAAGCTGACTGCTAAAACTTGAGCTTGCCCAAAATATCATACACCGGGCCGAGCACGGCCCATACGACGAGGGCGAGCAGCCCGCCGAGCACCAGCGTCATGGCCGGACCCAGCATCTTTTGCGCCTTGTCCACCGATTCCTTCACGTCCCGGTTATAGAAGTAGGTGATGTTGAGGAGCGCCAGATCGAGTGCGCCCGTGCTCTCTCCCACCCGCAGCATGCGGATGACGAGCGGCGGGAACACGCCCAGGTTCTGGAAGGTCTCGCTCAGGCTCTCCCCGGAGGCGATCTGCTGCCCCGCCCGTACGAGGCCGTCCGAGAGGACCCTGTTGTTGACGACGTCCTCGCTGATCTTGATCGCGTCCAGCACGGTGATGCCCGAGCGGTAGAGCAGGGCGAAGACGTTCGCAAAGCGCGACAGGATGATCTTCTGCAGCGTCGGGCCGAGGAGCGGCAGGCGCAGCTTCGCGTAATCCCACAGGTACGCGACCCGCGGGCTGCGCCGGACGGCCAGAGTCAGCGCCGCGAGCACCACTACCGGAAGCCCGAACACCACGAACCAGTACTGGGTCATGAAACCGGAAACCGCGATCAGCACCTTGGTCTGGGCGGGAAGAGCGAGTCCCATGGTCTTGAAGAGTTGCGCGATCTGCGGCACGAGGAAGATGAGCAACGCGACGAGCACAGCGAGCACGACGACCAGGGTGATCAACGGCAGGATCAGCAGCCGCCGCGTCTGGGAGATGAGCTCGTCCAGCCACTTGATGTTGTCCGCCAGGTTCTTGAAGACTTCCGGCAGCTGGCCGGCCTGCTCGCCGACCCGGATCAGGCTTACGAAGACCGCGTCGAACACGTCGGGGTGGCTCGCCATGCATTGCGAGAGCACCTTCCCGCCTTCCATGTCCTCGGTCATCACGGCGAGCACGTCGCGGAAGCGCTGGCTTTCCAGGGTGTCGCGCATGTCACGCAGGCCGTCAATGATCGGGATGCCGGAGCGCACCATCTGCTCCATGTCGAAGCAGAAATTGATCAGGTCCTGGCGCGTGATCCTGCCGCCCGCGGCGAAGCCGCTCGCCTGGCGGTCCACCTGCTTGAACGTGATGAGATCGAGCCCCATGCGGCGCAGCCGCAGCTCGAGGTCAACCTCGTTCACCGCCTCGAGGTCGCCGCGCGCCGGGCGGCCGGACTTGTCAACCGCCTTGTACTGGTAGGAGGGCATGCTTGCCCGTTCAGGGTTCCGAGTTCAGGGTTCCGAGTTCCGGGTTCCGGGTTCAATGTTCATGGTTTGTTAAAGCCGAGAACCCCGAACTCGGAACCTTGAACGCTGAACATCGGTTAAGCGAAGCGGCTGGTGAGGTCCACCGCGCGCGCGACTTCGGCGAGGCTCGTGGTGCCGTCAATCACCCGTTGCAGGCCTTCCTCCGCGAGCGGCCGGTAGCCCTTCACGAGCGCTGCCGCGCGCAGCTCCTTCGCGGTGGCACGGCGCGCCACCAGCTCGTCGAGGTCGCCGTCCATCACCAGCAGCTCCATGATCGCGGTGCGGCCCTTATAGCCCTTGTTGTCGCAGTGCCTGCAGCCGACCGGGCGATGGAGGTAGTTGATCTTCTGCGCCGCCGGCCCGAGCAACTGCCGCTCCTCGCTGGTGGGAACGTAGGCTTCCTTGCAGTGGGCGCACAGTATGCGAACCAGCCGCTGCGCGATCACCCCGATGATGTTGCCGGCCATGATGTCGGGCTGGATGCCGATGTCGAGCAGCCGCGGGAAGGCGCCGAGGGCCGAGTTGGTGTGCAGCGTGGTGAACACCTGGTGGCCGGTCATCGCCGCGCGGAAAGCCATCTCCGCGGTTTCCTTGTCGCGCACCTCGCCCACCAGGATGATGTCCGGGTCCTGGCGCATGATGGCGCGGATGCCGTCGGCGAAATCCATGCGGGCGACCTCGTTCACCGAGGTCTGCCGCATCAGCGTCAACGGGTACTCGACGGGGTCTTCGAGGGTCATGATGTTGACGGTCTCGTCGTTGGCCTGGGAGAGCAGCGAATAAAGCGTCGTGGTCTTGCCGCTGCCGGTCGGCCCGGTGACGATCAGGATGCCTTCCGGGCGCGCCAGCATCAGGTTGAGCTTCGCCAGCGTCTCCTTCGTCAGGTTCATGCGGTCGAGCGAGATGATGGATTTCTCGCGGTCGAGCACGCGCAACACGATGTTCTCGCCGTAGATGGTCGGCTGGGTGGACACGCGGAAGTCCACCGGCCGGCCGTTGAGCGTCAGCGACAGCCGGCCGTCCTGCGGCGCGCGCATTTCCGCGATGTTCATGTTGCTCACGACTTTTAGCCGCACCGTGATCCCCGGCAGGTAGGTCTTGTGGAGGCTCCTCACCGTCTCCAGCACGCCGTCAATGCGGTAGCGGATGCGCAGGAAGGCGTACTCCGGCTCGAAGTGGATGTCGGACGCGCCGCGCTTGACCGCGTCCACCAGCAGCGCGTTGACCAGCCGCACCATCGGCTGGGTGTACTCGTCGCCGCCTCCCACCGCCTGCAGACTCTCGTAGTCAATCTCGCCGGTCTCGATCTCCTTGAGAATGCCGTCAACCGAGAGTTCATAGCCGTAGAAGTGGTCAATGTAGTCTTCGAGCTGGGCCTCGGCCGCGAGCTGCGTCTTGATCTCGAGCTGGGCCCCGAGCATCGCGCGCAACTGGTCCAGCGCCACGACATTGAAGATTTCGGTGGTGGCGATGGTGAGTAGGTGTTCGGCGGGGTCGTAGGCGATCGGCAGCACGCGGTTGCGGCGCGCGAAATCCTGCGCCACCAGCTTGAGCGCTTCGGGGTCGGCCACCACCTGCGCCAGGTCAATCGACTCCTGGCCGATGGTGCGCGCCATGATGTCGCGGATGGCGCTTTCGGTGACGAACCCGAGCCGCACCAGCAGCCGCCCGATGGGGACGTTGTTGTGGCGCTGCTCAGCGAGCGCGATCGAGAGCTGGTCGGTGGTGATCAGCCCCTGCTGCACCAGCAGCTCGCCCAGGCGGAGCTTTTTCCTCTGTTCGGCCATTAAGCCAGGATTTTGCCGGATCCGATTCCGGAAAAATCCTTTCTATTCTACCTGCCGGGCGAGTTTGCTGATGCGCTCCTGGGCCTGGGGGAGGTTGAAGTTGACGCGGCCCCGGGCGGCCGCCAGTTGCACGGCGCGACGGTAGTAGCCGAGTGCCAGCCCGGGCTGGCTCACGTGCTCGAGGCCGACCGCGAGGTTGTAGGCGTAATCAGGGTTGACGGGTTCGAGGCTATAGGCCTGGAAATAGGCCTGCTGCGCCGGCGCCCACAGCGACTGGTCGGCATAGAGATTGCCGAGCGTGAAGTAGAGGAAGGCGGAAGGCTCGCGCGCGATCAGTTGCTTCAACCTCGATTCGGCAGCCAGCGGATCGGTGCGCCCGAGCAGGCCGATCAGGCCG
>DAIDBG010000074.1 GCA_027310225.1 bacterium
AAATTTGCCGCCTACTGTGCCGCCCTCTATGCAACCACTCATCCTCGCCTCCGCCTCGCCCCGCCGCCGGGAGTTGCTCGCGCAGCTCGGCGCGTCGTTCGAGGTGGCGCCGGCAGAGGTCACCGAACACGAGGCCCACGACGCCGACCCGCGCGCGATGGTGCAGCACAACGCCGCGCTCAAGGCCGAATGGGTGTCCGCGCGCCATCCGGACGCGCTGGTGCTCGGCGCGGACACGACGGTGTTCATCGACCACACGGTGTTGAACAAGCCGCAGAGCGCCGGGGATGCGCGCCGGATGCTGCGGGTGTTGAGCGGGCGGACGCACACGGTGTTCACGGGCCTGGCGGTGCGGCGCGCCAGCGACGGGCTGCGGCTTGACGAAGGCGTGGCGAGCGAAGTGACCTTCAAGGACCTCGACGAGCCAACCATCGAGCGCTACCTCGCCGTCGTGCACACCTTGGACAAGGCCGGCGGCTATGCCATCCAGGAGCATGGCGACCTCATTGTGGCGGGTTACCAGGGGTCATTGACAAATATTGTCGGACTTCCGCTCGAAGAAACGAAACAACTTTTGACTCGCGCGGGTCTGTGGCGTTGACTTTTCCCTATTCAAAGTGCCTTCCCAATTCGACATCCTGACCCGGCTGGCGGAGCCTGAAGCCAAGCGCGCGCCCGAGCGCGATCAGAGTGAGGATCGCGCCATCCTCATCGGCGTCGTCTGCACGGTGCTGTTTCATGTGCTGCTGCTCCTGATGGCGCCGCAGTTGGCGCTCGAAAAATTCGTCGGCAGCCACTCCAACCTGGCCGCCGTGATGCGGGCGAAGCAGAAGACCTTCGACATCGAACTGGCCCCGCCGCCGCCCGCCCCGGATCCGTTCAAGTTCATCGAAACCAACCCGGACGCGCCGAGCAACACGCCGGACAAGACGCGGTTCTTCAGCAACCGCAACCAGCAGTCCGCGCAGGCCGAGGCAGCCAAGGAGAAAGACGAGGAAAATCGTCCCAGCGTGAAGGGCCAGGAGGAGATCAAAAACGAATCAGCCATCGTCTCCGGTACTCTCACCCAGCCGCAGGACGGCGCGGCGGTGACGCCCAACAATCAGAAGGACGATCAAAAGGAGCAACAGGCCCAACAGGCGCGAAAGGAGGAGGTGCCGTTGAGCGGCGAGGAAAAGACCGAGGGCAAGGATCCCGACGGCATCGCCTCCAACAAATTCCACAACCCGGCGCCATCCACCAATGCCAGCGAACTCGTCGAAGGCGCGAAAGACGGCAAGCAGCCCGACGGCGCGCAGGTGGCCACCAATCGCACCGGCCACCAGCAGCCGCGGGCCCGCCCGCGCCTCAGCCAGGCCCGGCAGAATATTCTCACGACGCGCACACCCGGCACCACGAACATCGGCGTGATGGCGGTGGACGCGTTGCGCAACGACTACGGCGATTATCTGCAGGAGTTGATCGAGATCGTGCAGGCGGAGTGGTATCGCATTTTGGACCAGAGCTCCATTTCACCGAAGTCCGGCAC
>DAIDBG010000354.1 GCA_027310225.1 bacterium
GGGCAGCTCCGCGATCACGTCCGTCAACAAGAGGTTGCTGCGCAGGCAGCGGATCCCGCACGAGATGTCGAAGCCCACCCCCCCGGCGGAAATGATGCCGCTCCTCTCCGGGTCGAACGCCGCGACGCCGCCGATCGGGAAGCCGTAGCCCCAGTGCGCATCGGGCATGGTCATCGCCGGCCCCACCAGCCCCGGCAGCTTCGCGACGTTGGTGATCTGCTCGAGCACCTTGTCGTCCATGGTCGCGAGCAGCTCGCGGCTGCCGTAGAGCCGCGCTTCGCCCCGGGTCTCGCCCGGCGCGAGCGGGACCGTCCAGCTCCAGCGGTCGATCGGTTGCAGTCGCGAGAGATCCATGATGGTTGACCCAGATCAGGACGGCAACCACCCCGTGTCAGCGCAACTCAGCGCTCGAGCACGTAGGTGCCGGGCGCGTCGGCGAGCTTCGGGAAGTCCTTCGTCGCGAGCGGCGGCGGCGCGCCGGGCTCCCCGCAATATTCGGCGAGCCAGCCCCGCCAGTCCTCCCACCAAGTGCCGGCGTGCGCCTCGGCCGTGTCGGCCCACGCGTCGGCCGCCTGGCCGCGGTGCGCCGGCCCCACGCGGTAGCGCCGCTTCGGCGGCGTCACCGGCGGATTGACGATGCCGAGGATGTGGCCTGAGCTGGAGAGCACGAAGCGCTTGTGTCCGGTGACCCAGCCGTTCAAGCGGAAGGTCTGGCGCCACGGCGCGATGTGATCGTCTTCGGTGGCGACCTGGTAGAGCGGCTGGTGGACGCGCACGAGGTCAATCGGCTCGCCGGCGATGGTGAGCGTGTTGGGCTTCATCAGCCCGTTCTTCAGGTACATCTCGCGCAGGTAGAACTCGTGCATGCGATAGGGCATGCGCGTGGTGTCCATGTTCCAGTAGAGCACGTCGTGCGGCGCGGGCTGCTCGCCGTAGAGCCAGCCGTTCACCACGTAGTGCCAGATCAGGCTGTTCGAGCGCAGCAGGCGGAAGGTGGCGGCCATCTCGCGGCCCTCGAGGTAGCCGCGCGCGCGCATCGCGTCGGTGAGCCAGCGCACGCTGCCCTCGTCGAGGAACACCTCGATGTCGCCGGGCGACTGGAAGTCCACGAGCGTCGCGAACAGAGACCAGTGCGCGACCGGCATGTCCGCGGGATCGGGAAAGCGGCGCGCGAGCCATGCCATGTAGGTCGCGAGCAGCGTGCCGCCGATGCAGTAGCCCACCGCGTGAACCTGGCGCGCGCCGGAGAGCGCCCGCGCCACGCGCACCGCCTCGTCCACACCCTGCGTGAGGTAGTCGTCGAAGCTCGTCGCGGCGAGATCCTTCCCCGGGTTCTTCCAGCTCGTGATATAGACGTCGAACCCCTCCTTCAGGAGGTAGCGCGCGAGGCTCTTCTTCTCGTCGAGGTCGAGCACGTAGAACTTATTGATCCAGGGCGTCACGATGACGACCGGCGTCGGCCGCACCCGCTCCGCGGCCGGCGCGTAGTGGATCAGCTCGAGCAGCCGGTTGCGGAACACCACCGCGCCCGGCGTCGTCGCGAGGTTGCCGCCGACCTGGAAGTCCTCCGGATCGGTCATGCGCACCGTCCCGGCGCGCACGTCCTGCATGAAGATCTCGAAGCCGCGGCGCAGGCTCTCGCCCCCGCTTTCGACCGCCTTGCGCATCGCCACCGGGTTGGTGAGCAGGAAATTGCTCGGCGCCGCCGTGTTGAGCCAGTTGCGCCACCAGAACGCGGCGCGCCGGCGCTCCTTGGGCGACATCCCCGGCGTTTGATACAGGGCGTCCTGCACGTGGCGCGTATAGAACAGGTACCACTGCTTGAGCAGGTTCCAGCCGAGCTCTCTCGACCAGACCGGGTCCGCGAAGCGCTCGTCGCCGGGCTGCGGCTGCACCGCGTCCGGGGTCTCCGTGCCAAAGAGCTTCGTCATCAGGTGAAGCTGCAAGGCCGCGAGGTCGCCGCCGTAGCGCGTCGCGAGCTCCGCGAGCTCGAGCGGGTGCAGCCACCAGGCGAAATGGGCGTGCGCGATCGGCGCCACCATGCCGAAGGGGTCAACGAGGCTCTCGACCCCCCGCCGCATCTCCTTCAGGCGCTCGGCGGGATGCCACAATGCGGCGCCGATGTCGGCGCCTTCGTGCTCGGTCGTATCCATCGTCACATTTTCGCCGTTTGATAGCCGGGGCCGCCCGGACATGCTCTCGCGAACGCATCCACCGGGGAAATTTTCGCCGACGGGAAGGAAACGTTATTGATCCAAATCAAGCCGCTCAGACGTCCACCACGCAGCGCGTCTCCCAGCCGCCGGCGGTTTCCTTCACTTCCAGCATGGTGAGCGTTGCGCCTTTCACTTCCACGCCGCGCTCGAGGCCGGCGTGCCACGGCTCGCCCGCCGCGCCGCCGCGCCAGAGGACGCCATCGCGCTCGATCCAGAAGCGCCCTAGGGCGAGGCCGCCCTCGTGCGCGAGCGCGAGCAGCAGGTTGAGCCACCGCACCAGCGCGAGCTCGCAGTCCGCCTCCTCGAACTCGAACCGGACGGCGCTCGCCTCGCGCACCGCCGCCGGGTCGACCATGATCGCGAACGTCGCTTGCGCCGCCGACTGGAAGGCCTCCTCCAGCGTCGCGCCGCGGCCGATCACCCCGACGTCGGCGTCGTGGTCGAAATAGGCGTAGCGTTCGGTGCCTGGAGCGCTGGGTGGAACCATCACGGCTGGCCGGCTGTCGGGGCCTATGACAGGTCCCTCCATCCTAGCCCCGGCACCGATCGCGCACTTGATCTGGGTCAAACCGGCGGGGCGTGGCCGGGGTATAAGGAGATGAGCAGGGCCCCAGGCTTGTGAGAGCACCGTGCTGATCAAGCGCAGAGGTGCGCGACGCGTCGTGGGTGCCGTGATGATCGTCTCCGGCGCCGTTCTGTTATGGCTCGCCCCCGAGGTGCTGCCCGGCGTCCTCCTGCTCGCGGCCGGCGTCGCGCTCGAGATCGCCGGGATTGCGCTGGAGCACCGCGACGGCGCCCGTAAAGGATGAAGGCCATGCCGTGGAGCGACGACCGCTATCCGGTTTCGATGAAGAACCTCCCGCCGCGCGTGCGCCGCAAGGCGATCGAGATCGCGAACGCGCTGCTCGAAGCGGGCCGGCCCGAGGGATGGGCGATAGGGCATCTATGATCTAGGCTTTATCTCGTATCTCGTATCCTGCATCTCGAGACTCGCATCCCGCATCGCGCGTTTCTTCTGGTGTAATCTCTGCGGTGTAATGCGCTCGATCTCCAGGGAAGAGATAGCCAATCTCCCCATCCGCCGCTACGAGGGCAAGGTGTCCCTGGTGGCGACGCTGCAGGAGCTGGAGCAGGCGCGGCAGGACTTGCGGCAGGAAAGGATCGTCGGCCTCGATACGGAGACCCGGCCCTCCTTCAGGAAAGGCGAAACCCACCTGCCCTGCCTGGTCCAGGCGGCCACGGCCGGGGCGGTGTACCTGTTCCAGTTGAACCGCCTGGACGTATTCCCCGCCTTGGTCGAGCTGCTGGCGAAGCCGGACATCGTCAAGACCGGCGTGGGGCTGGCGCACGACCTGCGCCAGCTGCAGCAGGTCTTTCCGTTCACGGTGGAGAATGCGGTCGATCTGGGCGTCATCGCGCGCCGCCGCGGCCTCGGCCAGACCGGCGTGCGCAATCTCGCCGGCATGCTGCTCGGGTTCCGGATTCCCAAGGGGAGCCGCACCTCCAACTGGGCCGCGCCGCGCCTCACCCCGGCGCAGATCAACTACGCCGCGACGGATGCGTGGGCGAGCCGCGAGCTGTATTTGCGGTTCGAGAGCCTGGGACTGCTTGCGTAATACGCGATGCACAACGCGGGATACGCGATACGTGATTCGGGATGCGGGATTCGGGATGCGGGGTCGACGTTTTAGCTCTTATCTCGCTACTCGTATCTCGAATCTTGAAACCCGTATTCCGTATCCCGCATCCCGCATCCGTAAGAGCGCCTAACAGAATGAGCGAATGCACCGGATCGGCTGCACTATCCCCTCCTGCCTGAGGAGGGGTGGCGCCAACGGCGCCGGGGTGGTGAGAGCGCGTTGAGATTCCAAACCACCCCGTCTGCTTCGCATCCACCCCTCCTTGGTAAGGAGGGGAAATCATTTTGTCAGGCGCTCTAAAAGAAAAACCCCGCCGAAGCGGGGTTTTGTCGTTGCAGAAGGCTGATCGCTCAGGCGGCCTTCAGGTTAACCGCGGCGATCTTGCCGTTGTTGCCCTTCTCCAGGTCGAACGAGACTTTCTGATTCTCGCTCAGCGTGCCGAGGCCGGCGCGCTCGACTGCGGAGATGTGCACGAACACATCCTTCGAGCCGTCGTCGGGTTGGATGAAGCCGAAGCCTTTGGTGCTGTTGAAAAACTTTACTGTGCCGGTAGACATGAATGTCCTCCAGGTGTGGCGTTGCCTCACGCGACGTGCGTGAGGCATCAAATTACCGATGGGAGAGGACCGTGAGTGCCAGCCGGAAGGAAACCGGAAAGAAACTGCGGACAGACCCAGAGCAAATTCGACGCGGGGATTATACCACTCCTGTATGGCGCCCTTGGCATTGTCTTCGCTACGTTCACCGTCCCATCGTGCGCGCGAGCAGCGGCTTGAGCTCCTTCAGGCTGCGGGTGTTGAGGACGTCCTTCGGCTCCAGCCACGCGCGCCGCGCCTGCCCGATCCCGTACTGGAGGTGCGCGAAATCGTAGGTGCTGTGCGCATCGGAGCTGACGGCAACGGGCACGCCCTCCTCCCGCGCCATCCGGGCATGCACGTCGTCGAGGTCGAGCCGGTCGGGCTGGGCATTCACCTCGAGGAAGCAGCCCCGCTCCTTCGCGGCGCGCACGACGCGCAGCCAGTCGAGGTCCATCTCCTCGCGGCTGCCGAGGAGCCGCGCCGAGGGATGCGCGAGCACCGTGAAGTAGCGGCTGTTCATCGCGCGCAGGATGCGGTCGGTCTGCCTGCGCCGCGGCAGCGTGAAGGCGCTGTGCACGGCGCCGACCACCAGGTCGAGGCCCTTCAGCGCCGAGTCGGGCAGGTCGAGGCCGCCGTTCTCCAGGATGTCCACCTCGATGCCCTTCAGCACGGTGATGCCGGAAAGCGACTCGTTCAGCCGGTCGATCTCGTCGATCTGCCTGGCGAGCCGCTGCGGGTCGAGCCCGCGCGCTACGGTCAGCCGGCGCGAGTGTTCGGTGACGGCAATATAGGAGAGCCCCGCCGCCTTCGCCGCGAGCGCCATCTCGCGGATCGAGCCGTGACCGTCGGTGGCCTTCGTGTGCGAATGCAGGTCGCCCCTGAGGTCCGCGAGCGCGACCAGACGCGGCAACTCGCCGCGGCGCGCCGCCTCGATTTCTCCCCGGTCTTCCCTTAGTTCCGGCGGGATCCAGGGCAGATCGACCGCCGCGAACACCGATTCCTCCGTGTCCCCGGCCAGGCGCTCCTCCCGCCGGAATACGCCGTACTCGTTGATCTTGAGCCCGCGCGCCTGGCCAAGCTTGCGGATCGCGATGTTGTGCGCCTTCGAGCCGGTGAAGTAGTGCAGCGCCGCGCCGTAGCTCTCGGGCGGCACGAGCCGCAGGTCGACCTGCAGGCCGCTCTTCAGCAGGACGCTCGAGCGCGTCTCGCCCTGCGCGAGCACGCTCTTCACCTCGTCGTAGGCGGTAAAGCGCCGCATCACGGGGCTGCCCGCGGCGGCCGCGACCAGGATGTCGAGGTCGCCCACCGTCTCGCGCATGCGCCGGTAGCTCCCCGCCACCGTCACCTTGCGCACGCCCGGCACCCGCGCGAGCCAGGCCTCGAGCGCCGCGGCGTACTGCGCGGCGACGGCGAGCTTGAAGCGCTGCGGCGCCGCCGGACGCGCGGCGAGCGCCTCCAGGATGCGCGCCTCCATCTTCTCGCCGAAGCCCGGCAGCTCGCGGATGCGCCCGGCGCCCCCCGCACGCCGCAGCTCTTCGACCGTGTCGACCTCGAGCGAGTCGTGCAGCAGCCTCACGCGCTTGGGTCCGAGTCCGGGGACCTTCAGCAGCTCCGTGATCGCCGGCGGCAGCTCGCGGTGCAGGCGCTCGAGCAGCGCGCAGGTGCCGCTCGCGGCGATCTCCTTGATCTTCCCGGCGAGATCGGGGCCGATGCCGGGCAGCTTGGGCAGCTCACCCCCGCCCGCGAGGAGCGTCGCCAGGTCGCGCCCCAGCTCGTTCACGGTGCGCGCCGCGTTGCGATAGGCGCGAATGCGGAACGGGTTCTCGCCCTGGATCTCCAGGAGGTCGGCGATCTCCTCGAACACCGTCGCGATGTCGGCGTTGTGGACGGGCACAAGTGCAAGGATGAAGGCGGAAGGATGAAGGATGACCTGGCTCTGACTCCCGCGCTGCGGGGATCATCCCTCATCCTTCATCCCTCATCCTTCGGGCCGCCCCCTACTCGCCACTTATCACTCGTCACCTGTCGCTCCCAGATAGCTAGAGCGTCGGGGTGCCCTCGTGCGCGTGCGTTCTCTCGTAGCCGTCCTGGCACCGGATGCAGCGCGTGGCGGCGGGGTTCGCCTCGAGCCGGTCGTAGCCGATGTCGCCGCCGCAGTCGGCGCACACGCCCAGAACGCCGCGCGCGAGCCGTTCCAGCGCGGCCTCCACATCGCGCAGCTCGCCCACGTCGCGATCAATGCTCTTGACGTCGAGGTCGGCCAGCAGGTTTGCGACCGACTCGTCGCCGACGTCCGCCACCATTCCGGCAAGGTCCTTGTGGTGCTGCTCGTCCGAGCTCAAAAGCCCGGCCCGGATTTCGTCGCGCAGCACGCGCTGCCGTCCGCGGAGCAGCCGCTCGAGCCGCTGCGCCTGTGCTCCAGTCAGGTACCTCATCTCCAGGCCCCCTCGGGAAACCGGCGGGACCACTCCCGCCTCCGGACATGCTAACGGCCGGGGCACCGCGCTCGTTGATCCAGATCAAGAATGCCGGCGCCCTCTTCCGGTGTAATGAAATCCATGCAACCGCCACCCCTGCCCGCGGCGCTGCTGCGGCCCGAATGCTATCCGCACCCCGTCGCCGGGGTGCGCGTGGTGGAAACGCACATCTCGTGGGTGCTGCTGACCGGCGATTACGCCTACAAGATCAAAAAGCCGGTCAACCTCGGGTTCCTGGATTTCAGCACCCTGGGCCTGCGCCGGCACTACTGCAACGAAGAGCTGCGCCTCAACCGCCGGTTCGCGCCGGGGCTGTATCTCGACGTGGTCGAGATCCGCGGCACCCCCGCAGCGCCACGCGTCGGCGGCGACGGCCCGCTGCTCGAGTACGCCGTCAGGATGCGCCAGTTTCCGCAGGAGGCCCTGGCGAGCCAGGTGCTCGCCCGCGGCGAGCTGACACTGCAACAGGTGGCCGATCTCGCCGCCGTCACCGCGCGCCTGCACGCGGCGGCGGCGGTTGCGGGCGGCGACACCCCTTACGGCGAGGAGCGCTCCGTGCTCGGCCCGGCGCTCGAGAACTTCGATCAGATGTTGCCGCTGCCCGGCACCGTCCAGGACAAGTCGGAGCTGCACACGCTGCGCCTGTGGACCGAGCGCGAGTTCGGCCGTCTGCGCGAAACGTTTGCGCGCCGCAAGTCCGGCGGATTCGTCCGCGAATGCCACGGTGACCTCCATCTCGGAAACATCGTCCTGCTCGACGGCGCGATGACCGCGTTCGACTGCATCGAGTTCAACGACCGCCTGCGCTGGATTGACGTCATGAGCGAGGCGGCGTTTCCGGTGATGGACTTCGCGGACCGTAACCGGGCCGACCTCGGCTGGCTGTTTCTCAACGCCTACCTCGAGCGCACGGGCGATTACGGGGGTCTCGGCGTGTTCCGTTTCTACGCCGCCTATCGCGCGATGGTGCGCGCCAAGGTCCACCTCCTGCGCGCGCAGCAGCCTCATGCGCTGCCCGAGGACAAGGCCCGGCTCACCACCGCGTACCGCGACTACGTGCGGCTGGCCGCCGGCTTCGCGGAACCCGGCAGGCCGGCGGTGCTGGTCATGCACGGGCTCTCCGGCTCGGGAAAATCCACGGTAGCACAGCAATTGCTCCAGTCCCTCGGTGCGATCCGCATCCGCTCGGACGTCGAGCGCAAGCGGTTGCAGGGGCTCGACGCGCTCGCCCGCAGCGGGTCCGGGATCGGCACCGGCCTCTACAGCGAAGAGGCGACGCAGGCGGCCTACCGGCATCTGGCCGGGCTCGCGCGCATCATCGTGCTTGCCGGCCTGCCGGTGATCGTGGACGCGGCGTTCCTCCGGCGCCGGCAGCGCGACGAAATGCGCGGGCTCGCCGCCGGCCTGCGCGTGCCGTTCGCGATCGTCAGCGTCGAGGCCGGCGAGCAGACGCTGTGCGCGCGCCTCGCACAGCGCGGCGCGCGCGGGGCCGATGCCTCCGAAGCCGACGCGCGCGTGCTCGAGCACCAGTGCGCGATCCGGGAACCGTTGTCGCGGGAAGAACAGGCGGCGGCGGTCGTGGTGGACGGAGAGTGCGATTTCTCGGGGGTGATGTGCCTGCGCATCACCCGCGCGCTCGCCTCGCGCGCCGGGCTCACCGGCCGGCGCGAGACGTGCCGCTTCCCGGGAGCGGCCTGAAGATTTGATTTGATCTCGATCAATACCCGCCGCCCGCAACGCTTTTATGCTTGAAAATCGCGGACGCAGGCGGATGGTGGAGGCGGCCATGGAATTACGCTGCGAGATCATCAGGATACTCAACGAGTGCAGCCTCATTGACAGCGAATCGTACGAGCGGCGCTACCGCACGCGCGACGGTAATCCGCTGGTGCCGGGGCATTACGTCGTGCTGTGGGACGAAGCGGCCGCGGCGCCCGAATTCGACGAAAACGCGACCTACGTAGGGCCGTACAAGTCATCCGTGACGGCAAGGATGATGCTGTTCGACTTCCTGCGCTCGCTCCCCGTACAGGAGGCCGTGACCGGCAATGGAGACAGCCGCGCGCAAGCGATGGTCTAGTGTGTCGGACCTTGTCCCGACCCACTCCTTACGCAAAACCGACCGCAGCCACATGGATCTTCATCGGGCACGACTGCGCAATCGCTCAATAGATCTGCGGGCGAAGGTTGCCTGCCTCAGCCGCCCCGCGAGCTACCCGGAAGCCACCTCGGCGGTGGAGGTGGTGCAGACGCACATGTCCTGCGTCTTCCTGACCGATCGCCACGCCTACAAGCTCAAGAAGCCGGTCCGCTACGACTTTCTCGACTTCGGCACTCTCGAAGCGCGCCGTTTCGACTGTCTGGAGGAGGTGCGCCTCAACCGCCGGCTGGCGCCGGACGTCTATCTGGACGTCGTGCCGCTCAGCCTGGCACCGGAAGGCGGATTGCTGCTGGGCGGCGACGGCGAAGTCGTGGAGTGGCTCGTCAGGATGCGCCGGCTGCCCAAACAGTTCATGCTCGACCATGCGATCCGCGAGGGCCGCGTCGCCAGGGAAGACATCCGCCGCTTCACTCTCGCGCTGGCCGGTTTTTACCGGGGTTGCGACCCGGTCGCCATGGGGCCCGGGGAATACCGGCAGCGGTTCGAGCGCGACGTCCGCGCGAATCACCGCGCACTCTCGGCCCCGGAATCCGGGGTCGCGCCGGTGCTGCTGCAGCCGGTCACGGCCGGCCAGCTGGCCTTTCTCGAACGACAGGCCCCGCTGCTCGACCGGCGCGTGACGCAACGCAGGATCGTCGAGGGCCACGGCGATCTGCGGCCCGAGCACATCTGCCTCGCTCCCGCCCCGATATTCATTGACTGCCTGGAATTCAACCGGGAATGGCGGCTGGTGGACCCGGCGGACGAGCTCGCCTACCTCGCCCTGGAGTGCGAGTGTGCCGGCGCGCCGTGGATCGGCGAGGTCGCTTTCGAAACCTACCGGGAAGCAACCGGCGATGATCCGCCGGAGGCGCTGGTGGATTTCTACAAGGCCTACCGCGCCACCCTGAGAGCCAAGCTTTCGGCGTGGCACCTCAAGGACCCTGTGGACGCGGCCGAGAGGGAGAAATGGATTACGCGCGCGCACTGCTACCTCGAGCTGGCGAGTCGCTACTCGACAATGCGCGCGGATTGATTCCGGAAAGGAGGGAACCACCATGAAAAGGCTTTTCGTTGCGTTCATAGCTCTGTTCGCGGCCGCGCACGCCCCTGCCGCGGAGCAAGCCCTGCTGAACCAGGCGAGGGCCGAAGGGAAAGCGGCGTTCTACGCCAACATCACCGCCGTCGAGCCGATCATGAAGGCCTTCACCGCCGACACCGGGGTGAAAGGCGAGTACACCCGGATTTCGAGCCCGAAATTCGTGGCGACCACCATCACCGAATTCGAGGCCGGCAAGCTCCTCGCCGACGTCGTCCAGGCCCCCGTTCCGGTCCTGGAGCTGCTCAAGCAAAGAGGCATTCTGGCGCCGTATCGGTCCCCGGCTGCCGCGGGGTATCCGGAGTGGACGCGGAAGGACGACCGCATCCAGCTCTTCGGCATCGAATACATGGCTTTGATCTATAACAAGGAGCTGGTGAAGAAGGCGGATGTGCCGAAGCGCTACGAGGACCTGACCGATCCCCGGTGGAAGGACAAGATCGTCATGCCCGACCCGGCCACCCATCCTTCGACCATCTCCTGGTTGATCGGGCTCAGGGAGAACGTCTTCAAGTCCGAAGCCGAGTGGATGAAGTTCCTCAAGGGACTCGCCGCCAACCGACCCATGTTCGTGGCGTCGCTGGGACCGACGCCGGCGCCGATCGCGAGCGGCGAGAAACTGATCGGCATCTCGATGCCGAAATACATCGTGACCCAGGCCCCGGCCCCGCTCGACTGGGCGAGGCTTGAGCAGCCGCTCATGGGCACTCCGCGGGCCATCGCCGTGACCTCGAAGGCCCCGCACCCCAATGCGGCGAGGGTTTTCGTGGACTACTGGCTCTCGAAGAAGGCCATGGAAATGATGGCGAAGGATGTCGGCGAATACGTGCTGGCGCCCGGGGTCTTCCCGCCCATTGACGGAATGGACAAGGCCAGGGTGATCGCCATCCGCGAGCTCTCGGATGACGAAATCAGGAAGTGGGGCGGCGAGTTCAAGAAGCTCTTCGACGTAAAATGAAATTTTCAGCTCCTTTTTTCCGTTTTCTTGCGGGCGGTTTTGCATCAGGAGTGGGTCGGAGCTAAGTCCGGCAAACTCCTGGCGAATCACCAGCCGCCCGGCCGAAGGCTCCGGTCGGGCGGCTGACTGTCTGGTGCCGGAAACGGCGCGCCGCCGTTTCCCGGCGCAGGTAACCTCATCGCGCGTCCGATGCTGGCCTTTCATCCGGCTCCGGAGGCGCCGACGGATGAACACCATGGAGATCCGGATCAAGGGCGTCAGTAAGCACTACTTTTCCGAGGGCAAGACCATCAAGGCCCTGGATAACGTGGACCTGACGATCCCGGCCAACAGGATATTCACCCTTCTGGGCCCGAGCGGCTGCGGCAAGACGACGCTCCTTCGCTGCATCGTCGGACTGGAAGCGCCCGATTCGGGGGAGATCAGCATCGGCGACGAGGTGGTCTGGTCGAAGGAGAAGAACGTCTCCATTCCACCGGAGAAGCGGGGACTGGGCATGGTGTTTCAGACCTACGCGATCTGGCCGCACATGAACGTCTTCGACAACGTTGCCTATCCGCTTCAGATCCGGAAGGTCCCGAGGGACGCCATCCGCCAGAGGGTGGCGAAGACCCTGCGGTTCGTGCGGCTGGAAGGATTCGAAAAACGCCCGGCGACGAAGCTCTCCGGGGGCCAGCAGCAGCGCGTTGCTCTCGCCCGGGCGCTGGTGGCCGAGCCCAAGGTCATCCTCTTTGACGAGCCCTTGAGCAACCTGGACGCGAAGCTCCGGGAGGAAACCCGCAAGGAACTGAGAACCTTCCTGGGCGAGCTGAAGATCACCGCCGTCTATGTGACCCACGACCGGATCGAGGCGCTGGTGCTATCGGACTCCATCGCGATCATGCGTGCCGGGAGAATCATCGAGGAGGGCTCCCCCAAGAAGATCTATTTCGACGCGGACCACCGGTTCGTGGCGGATTTCATCGGCCGGGCCAACCTGGTCAAGGCCACGGTCCTCGCCCAGGAGGAGGGCTACACCGTCGTGGATTCCGGGCTGGGGAGCATCGCCTGCCAGCACCGCGACATCCCCACCGGCAGCGAAGCCACGCTGTGCGTCCGGCCGGAATTCATCCGGATCGCCCCGGGCGGGGCGGCGGGCGGGCGAAACGTCGTCAACGGCCGCGTCGAATCCCTGGTCTTCATCGGCGAGGCCTATGAAGGGGAGATCCGGGTCGGGAGCGAGCTGCTCCTCGCCAGGATTGATCCGGACGCAAATCTCAGAGAGGGCGATCCGGTCAGCTTCACTCTGGACCCCGCCCATTGCCTGCTCCTTTCCGTCTGAAGCGCGGCGGGCCATGGGCCAGACCCGATCGAAACTCACTTTCTCGCTCATCCTCGTCGTCGGGATCCTGACCGTAGGCCCTGTCGTCATGCTCGTCCTGGGGAGCTTTGCCAGGGGGCTGACCGCGTTCGGAAGCTTCACCCTGGAGAAGTACGTCGCGGCCTATACCGACCCGGCGTTTTTCGAGGTCATCGCCAACACGATCATTTTTGTGCTGGGCTCGGCGACGCTTGCCACGGGACTCGCCCTGTTCCTCGCCTACCTCAACAACCGGACCGACATTCCCTTCAAGTTCCTGTTCAGGATCATCTCCATCATCCCGATGATGATCCCGCATCTGCTCTTTTCCGTGAGCTGGGCGCTGCTGCTCAATCCCTCCAACGGGACGCTCAACCTCGTGCTCAAGCAGGTCTTCTCCCTGGAGAGCGCGCCGTTCAACATCTATTCCCTGCCGGGCATGATCCTGGTGGAGGGACTCCTCGATCTGCCCATCGCCTATCTCATCATCGCGCCGGCGATGTCCTCCTTCGACGTGACGCTGGAGGAGTCGTCCAGGGTCTTCGGGGCCGGCACCTGGCGGACCCTCGTCCGGGTCACGCTGCCCGTGCTCCGGCCGGCGATCCTGGCGGCCTTCATCCTGGGCATCGTGCGCAGCCTGGCATCTTTTGCCGTGCCTTCGGTCCTCGGCATGCCGGGCCGGGTCAATGTCCTGGCAACGTACCTGTACCAGATGATCGCCACGGGCTTCGCCCCGGATTACGGCAAGGCCGCGGCCATCGGCATGAGCGTCCTGGCGGCCTCCATCACGCTCATCTTCGTCTATCGGGCGCTCACCGCGGAAAGCGAAAGATACGTGACCATCTCCAGCCGGGGCTACCGCCCGACCGTGGTCGAGCTCAAAGCGGCAAGAATCCCCCTGTTCATCGTGGTGGCCCTGCTCTCGTTCGTCATGATCGTGCTGCCGGTGGCGGTGCTCTTCTACACCTCGCTGGTGCCCTACTCCATGGTGCCCAGCGCCCGCGCCGTTTCGCTCATGAGCTGGAAGCACTGGATCGAGGTCCTGGAGGATCCCGTCTCGCTGCTGTCCCTGAAAAACAGCCTGTTCCTGGGCGTGGCCGGGGCCACGCTGGGCGTGGTGCTCTCCCTCTTCGTGGCCTACGTCATCGTCAAGGTGAGGACGAAGGCCTCCGGGATCCTGGAGTCGCTGAGCTACCTGTCGTTTTCCTTTCCGGGCATCGTCATCGGGATCGGATTCATGTGGTTTTTCGTGCAGACGCCGCTCTACGCGACGATCTGGGCGCTCCTCATCGGCTACATCGCCATCTATCTGCCCTACGGCATCCGGCCCTTGTCGAGCGCCTTCGTCCAGGTCCACGCGCATCTGGAGGAGTCGTCCCTGGTCTGCGGAGCGAGCCCCTTGACGACCATGCGGCGGATCATTGTCCCCCTGCTCGTTCCGGGCATCGTCTCGGCGTGGATACTCATGGCCACCATGTTCGTGCGGGAGCTGACCCTGTCCGTGGTCCTCTCCCGGCCGGGGAGCGAAGTCCTGTCCGTCCAGATCCTGCGCTTCGCCGACGACGGGCTGTGGGGCAAGCTTTCGGCCCTGGGCATCA
>DAIDBG010000364.1 GCA_027310225.1 bacterium
CGGCTACCGGGAGCAACCGAACCGGACCCCGTCCGGTGAGGGACCGCTCGACCGCCCGGCACAAGCCGGTCCGGCCCAGGCGCAGGCCGCTCCCTCGTCGGCACAGCCGCCCGCCGCCTCCGCACCTGGCTCGACCGCAAACACGCCTCTGGTCAAGGGCACGGTGCAGAAGATCGACGACGCTGCCGGCAAGGTGACGCTCGATCATGAGCGGATCCCCAACATCGACATGGACGCGATGACGATGGCCTACAAGGTTCAGGATCCGGCCATGCTCAAGGACTTGAAGGTCGGTCAAAAGGTCCGATTTTCGGCCGATCGCGTCGATGGCGCCATCGCCGTCACGCGGATCCAAAAGGTGAAATGAACTCTTGCGAAAGGGCGCATTTCTCCGTGCGCCCGAGAATTCATTTAAATATCATGGATAATTATTATTGCAGAATATATTCATAAATTATTCTCTAAAACGTTCAAATGGTGACAGATAAAGCGAATTATAAGCATGATCAAGATCGTTCCCAACTGGCACCCCTTGATCGTGCACTTCACGATCGCGCTGTTGCTCACGGCTGCCGCCCTGTTCGTGCTGAGCACACTCTTCCGGAGCCGGCCGTTGGGCGAGGCCATGACGCTCGTGGCGCGCTGGAACCTGGCGCTCGGCGTTCTCGCCACCGTCGTGACCCTCGCGACAGGTTGGCAGGCCTACAATACGGTGGCGCATGACGAGCCTTCCCACGTCAATATGACGATCCACCTGCGCTGGGCGATCGGCACGGCTCTGATGTTCCTGCTCGCGGCCGGTGCAGCTTGGCTCGACCGGTGGCGGCTCGCCGGCGCCGGCGCTGCCCTTATGGCCCTCCTGGTCGTCGGCGCCGGTGCGCTCGGCGTCACCGGCTGGCTCGGCGGTGAGAACGTCTACCGCTACGGTCTCGGCGTGCTGAGCCTGCCCAAGACCGACAGCCATGTGCATCCCGGCAGCGAAGCGGCGCCCCACGAGCATGGCAGCTCGGCTCCGGCCTCCGGCAGCATGAGCGGCATGCCCGGCATGGGGAGCGGGAGCGACAAGGCAGCGTCACCGAGCGCTCCCGCCCCGGTCGCACCTGCTGCGGGCGCGCAGGCATCCGGTCCGGCAGCAGCACACAAGCATTAAAGTAGGACGGCCTCGGTC
Source organism: bacterium (assembly GCA_027310225.1). Taxonomy (GTDB): domain Bacteria; phylum Pseudomonadota; class Gammaproteobacteria; order Burkholderiales; family SG8-41; genus SG8-41. Next base: position 1,169 of record DAIDBG010000364.1, read on the forward strand.
GGCCTGCCCGCTCTGGTGAGTTCAGGTGGATAATAGTTTCCGGCACCCCTGCCGTTTTCCGATACGTCAGGGTAGGCAAAAAGCTGCCGTAGTACTGCCAACGGAAAAGCTTGACGCTCAGGTGGCCTCAACGAGAGTTGACCGGGATGTATTCGGAAGGGAAGTGACATGCTGTCTCCTCGCTACTTCCTTCAACATTTCATGCCGTTCACAGGCTACCCCTACACAGGGGCGCCCACGGCCTGCAATCTGTGCGGAGCGCGCGAGAGCGTGACGGTGGCGGAGACCGATCGGCGCCTGAAGACCCTGAAATCCATCGCCTGCACCCAGTGCGGCCTGATCCGCACCGACCCGATGCCGACACCGGACGAGCTCGCGGAGTACTACGCCACCGCCTATCGCGCGGATTACCAGCTCGCCTTCGCGGGCGGGCCGCCGCGCCACCACCTCAACCGCTCGGCCCGCGAGGCCGCCTTCCGGGCCGAACTTCTGGCGCCGAAGCTGACCTCCGGCGCCCGCGTCCTCGATTTCGGCTCGGGCTCGGGCGAATTCCTGGCCGCCGTCCGGGCGCGGGGTTGCGAGGCGGTCGGCGTCGAGCCTGGGCGTGACTACGCGGCCTATGCTCGTACGCACCACGGGGTCGAGGTGCTGGACCACGCCGATGACGGCCGCTTCGAGCCGGGCACCTTCGACG